>DASPLM010000082.1:0-4594 GCA_035627575.1 Caulobacteraceae bacterium
CAAGGGTGTCGAAGGGCACATCGGGCGCCAGGTAGCCGATCGGCGGCGGGGCGCTGGCCAGCACCGGCGACAGCACCACGTCGTACCTCTGGTACCAGGCAAGGTGCGCGTTGCAGGTCTCGATCAGGCGCTTCACCGAGGCCTCGAACTCGTGGTCGGAAAGGGCCGTGCGCCGTCGATAGAGGCCCAGGGTGAAGGGCTCCATCGCCTCTTCGGCCCTGGCTCGAGGCATGTGCCGGGCGGTCGCTGCGATCGCTCGCGCGGCGCCCTCCGACCACAGGTTCAGGAAGTCCTCGGTCAGCGTCGCGCCGGCCATGGCCCACCGCGTCTCCTCGACCTCGTGTCCCAGGCCGGCCAACAGCCGCGCCGTCGCCGCGACGCCGTCGCGCACGTCCGGCTCCGCGGGCTGCCCGAGTGGATCGACGGTGATGAAACCGATCCTCAGCTTGCGATTCAGCGGATCGGTCACCAGACCGACCTTGGGATAGCTGGCGCCGGCGCCGCCCCGCTCCACCGAGGCCAACAGGGCGGCGGAATCGCGCACGCTGCGGGTCACGGCGAGTTCCACCCCCAGTTCGGTCGGGCCGTTGCGGTCGCCGATCACCCGTGCCCGGCTGGGCTTCAGGCCGAACAGGCCGCAGCAGGAGGCGGGGATTCGGATCGACCCGCCCCCGTCGCTGGCGTGGCCGACCGGGATGACGCCGGCCGCCACTGCGGCGGCCGCGCCCCCCGACGAGCCGCCGGCAGACCGCGCCGGGGCCCATGGATTGCGGGTGGGGCCGAAGGCGAGGGGTTCCGTCGTCGGCAGGAAGCCGTACTCGGGCGTGGCCGACTTGCCGATGGCCGTGAAGCCTGCGGCCAGCACTGCCGCCGCCGTAGCCTCGGTCTCCCGGGCCGGC
The DNA here is from genome assembly GCA_035627575.1 of Caulobacteraceae bacterium. GTDB lineage: Bacteria > Pseudomonadota > Alphaproteobacteria > Caulobacterales > Caulobacteraceae > JAEZEZ01. The sequence continues at coordinate 900 of DASPLM010000082.1, forward strand.
GGAACACCTTCCGTGGCGCGCGATCCCCAGCGGGTCGGCAGGCCGCCCACGTCGTTCAGGTCCTTGATCAGGATCGGCACGCCGGCGAACGGCGCCGCGGGCAATGGATCCGCCGCTGTCGCCGCCGCACGCTCGAAGTCGACCGCGACGAGGAAGTTGAGCCTCGGGTTCAGGGTCCGGGCGCGCTCGATTGCGGTCGAGACCGCTTCGGCGGCAGTGATCTCGCGCTTGCGGATCAGGTCGGCCGTGCCGACGCCGTCAAGCCAGGCAAGATCCCGCGGAAGGCCGGAGAGCTGCCCGGTGGCGCAGGCGGATAGCGGAGCCGCGGCCGCTCCGACCAGGAAGGCACGACGACTGAACCGCATGAATGTCCCCCGCTCAGGCGTCCAGAATGGCGGCGCCCCGCCGATCCATGCAAGAGGTTGCGGAGGGGGAGGTCAGGCTCCGCAGAGGCGTGCGAACCGCTCCAGCTTGGGCCGGTGCTCGGCCTTCATCTCGATGTCGCCGGCGCCGCCGTCGGTCTTGAAGCTGAGCTTCCCCGTCTTCACGAACTCGGCGAAGGCCGGATCCATGGTGCGGAACTCCTGGGCCACCGGCGCAACGCCGTCTCCCTTGGGAAACACCGAGACCTTGGCCGCGCCCGAGCCGGGCTTGCATTCCAGCACCGCGGCAAGCTGCTCGGTGTCCGGCACCTCGTTGGCCAGGGCGAGCGACGCCGGGTCCTCATAGAGGGTCCAGGTCCACAGCGGCTGCGCCCGTGCGGTGGAGGCGCACAGGGCGATCGCCGTGGCGATGAGGATTGTCAGCCGCATGGATTTCCCCCGGTCGGGCCGCGGCCCCGCTCAGTCCTCAGGCTTCACAGTGGGCGAAAAACTTCCGGATGTCGCCCTTGGCGTTGTCCGAGGCGCGCATTTCCAGCTTGCCCAGCCGCTGCTTCAGCGCGAGGTCGCCCGTGCGCTGGAAGCGCTTCAGGGTGTCGGCCTCGGTCGAGGTCTCGGCCTCCATGAAGAGGCCGCCGGTGTAGGGATCGGGGGAGGCGTCGCCCTGCAGCTTCAGGGTCTGGCGGCCGGAGGCCAGCACCAGCACGGGCCGCTCAGGCGTCACGTCGCCCGAAACCAGCACGGCGCCGGAGCCGCGCTCGCAACTCATCATCAGCCCGACCAGGTCGCTGTTGGGCTGACCGTAGGCGAGCTTCGCCTCGCTGCCGGCAAGGTGCAGGTTCCAGTCCACCGACGAGGTCCGCACCGTGTCCATGGTGTGGGCGCAGGCCGCCACGGCCACATAGGCCGCTACACCGACGCCGATCGCTGCAAGCTTACGCATGTCCCCGTACTCTCGTTCGCAGTGGAAAACGCAACGAGTGTCAAAGGGTTCACGGCTCAGCCTGTCACGGACTCGAAATGTGGCGCGAATGTGACAGGAAGGCCGGGCCGTCGGGGCGGAGCCCGGGCCCGGCGCTCCGGATCAGAAGGGGGAGAATCGCTCGACCAGGCGCTGGCCGACCGGCGGCTTCTGCATGCGGGTGACGTCGCCGCGCCCGCCGTAGGAGATCCGGGCTTCCGCGATCTGGGTGTGATCGATGGTGTTGGAGGCGGAAATATCTTCCGGGCGGACAATCCCGGCCACGGTCAGTTCGCGCAGTTCGGAGTTGGTGCGCACTTCCTGGCGCCCCTGGATGATCAGGTTGCCGTTCGGCATCACGCCCGCGACGACGGCAGCCACGGTCAGGGAGACGCGTTCCGAGCGCTGGATCACGCCCGTGCCGTTGGACGAGGTCTCGCCGTTCATCCCGATCAGCTTGGACGGATCCACCGCCTGCGGCAGCACCTTGCCCAGGTGGCTCTCCAGGCCAAGGAAATTGGGAATGCCGGCCTCGACGTTGTTGGAGCGCGAGCGGTTGGTGGTGTTCTGGACCTGGGCGCGGTCGTCGATCTCGATCTTGACCGTCAGGATGTCGCCCACGTTCCGCGCGCGCTGGTCGGCGAAGAAGGTGCGCGAGCCCGCGCGCCACAGCGAATTCGGCGAGGCGGCCTGCGGCGTGGGCGTCGGCGCGACGGCCAGGCTCTGGGGGGCAAGGCCTGCCGGGTAGCCGACGGGGGCCAGCTGCGGACCGGCGACGGTTTCCTTGACGGTGGAGCAGGCGCCGAGCGCGGCGAGGGCGAGGACGGAGGCGGCGATCAGGGGAGCATTACGCATGGGAGGAACCCTCAACGGATGGAAGCGGAACGGAGGGCTTCGGCCCCGGAGCCCACGGCGGCCTGACCCGGCCCCGTGGCGATGGCGACAATCGTCTTCTTCGATTGAGGATTGAGCACGGACAGGCTTTCGCCGACGGCGGCGCCCTGCAGGGCCTTGGCCTGCAGCGACAGGCTGACGCCGCCCTGGCTGTAGGTGACGACGATCAGCTCGTCGCGCTTGATCACCTGCGGCGAAGAGAGGTCGCGGGCGGCCACGGGCGCGCCCGAGCGCAGGGCCCGCTTGGCCGCCTGGCCGATGACTGCGGCAGCGTCGTCGGGCGCGCCCTGGGGAGCGAGGTGCGACTGCACCTTGGTCCAGGCGACGTCCTCGGGCTGCACGATCTCGCCCGCGGCGAGGCTGCGGGTGTAGGTCAGGACCTCGACGGTGCGGCCGGAGGGCGCGGCGGCCGCGCCGGTCGCGTCGCCCTTGACCACCAGGCGGCGGAAGCCGTTGGCGTTGGGCCACTCCAGGCCGTTGGCGCGCGCGATGGCCTGCACCTTGGCGGCGTCTAGGATGACGTTGCCGTTCGAAGCCGGTCCGTTGGCGAGAACGACGGCGCCGGCGCGGCCGGCGTTGTCGAACAGGTCGCCCAGGGTGACGAGGCCGTCGCCGTCGTCCACCAGGGCGTCCTTCAGTTGCACGGGGGCGCCGGCGAGGGCGGCCGAAGCCATGGCGGTCAGGGCGGCGGCCACGGCGATCATGGAAACGAGGCGGTTCATGATCACGACTTCAGCTGGCTGGTGGCCTGCAGCATCTCGTCCGCCGCGGTCACGATCTTCGAGTTCATCTCATAGGCCCGCTGAGCCACGATCAGGGCCGTGATCTCGCTCACCGCGTCCACGTTCGAGGCCTCGGTGTAGCCCTGGTACAGCTGGCCGTAGCCGACCGTGCCGGGGGTTCCGATGCTGGCCGCGCCCGACGCGCCGCTTTCCAGGAACAGGTTGTCGCCGATGGCCTCGAGGCCCGCCTCGTTGAAGAAGATCGCCAGTTCCAGCTGGCCCACGGTGGTCGGCTCGGCCTCGCCCTCGGTCAGCACCTGGACCTGGCCGGACTTGGAGATGATCACGTCCTTGGCGTCGGTGGGGATGTTGATTGCCGGCTCGATCAGGTAGCCGTCGTCGGTCACCAGCTGGCCCTGGTCGTTGACCGAAAAGTTCCCGGCACGGGTGAAGGCCATCTCGCCGGACGGCATCTGCACCTGGAAGAAGCCCTTGCCGTCGATCGCGAGGTCGAAGCGGTTGCCGGTCTGGGTCAGGTTTCCCTGCTGGGTGATCCGGTAGACCGAGCCGGCCTTGACGCCGGCGCCCAGCTGGATGCCCGTGGGCACCACCGTCCCGGCCTCGGACGACTGCGCGCCCTGGCGTTCGACGTTCTGGTACAGCAGGTCCTGGAACTCGGCCCGTTGGCGCTTGAAGCCCACGGTGTTCATGTTGGCGATGTTGTTGGAGATGACCTCC
>DASPLM010000083.1:0-3849 GCA_035627575.1 Caulobacteraceae bacterium
CGCATGAGCGGCACCGCCTTCGGCACGGTGATCCTTCACGTCGCTCCCGAGGCGGAGGCCGGCGGTCCGCTGGCCCTGGTGCGCAACGGCGACGAGATCGCCTTCGACGGTCCCGGCCGCAGCCTGAGCCTCCTCGTCGACGAAGCCGAACTGGCGCGCCGCCGCGCCGACTGGGAGGCTGCGCGGCAGCCGCCGAAGTACACGCGGGGCTGGTACAGGCTCTACATCGACACCGTCATGCAGGCCGACAAGGGCTGCGACCTGGACTTCCTCGTCGGCGCCTCGGGCGACGTGGTGACGCGGGAGAGCCACTGATGCCGCATGCGGTCTACAACAGTCTGCGCGGCCGGACCGTGTTCATCACCGGCGGCTCGTCCGGCATCGGCGCCTGCATGGTGGAGCAGTTCCACGCCCAGGGCTGCAACGTCGCCTTCATCGGCCTGCACCCCGAGGCGGGCCAGCCCCTGATGGACCGCCTGCCCGGCAGCTGGTTCAGGGCCTGCGACGTCACCGACGTGCCGGCCCTGGAGGCGGCGATGGCCGAGGCGGCCGAGGCCCTGGGGCCCATCGGCATCCTGATCAACAACGTCGCGAACGACACGCGCCATGACGTGGTCGACACCGACGTGGCCGCCTGGCGCAAGGGGCTGGCGGTGAACCTCGACCCCGCCTTCGTCTGCTCGCGCGCGGTCTATCCGGGCATGAAGGCCATGGGCGGCGGGGTGATCCTGAACATCAGCTCGATCAACGCCCTGCTGGGTCCCGCCCACATGGCCACCTACGTGGCGGCCAAGGGAGCGATCAACGCCCTGACCAAGGGCCTGGCGCGCGAGTGGGGGCCGGACCGCATCCGCGTCAACACCATCTCGCCCGGATGGGTGATCACCGACCGCCAGCTGGAGCTGTGGCTCACGCCGGAGGCCGAGGCCGAATGGATGAAACTGGTCGCCCTGCCGGACCGGATCATGCCCGAGGACGTGGCCCGGCTGGCGCTGTTCCTGGCCAGCGACGACAGCCGGATGATCACCGGCCAGAACCTGGTCATCGACGCCGGACGCACCTGACATGGACGGCGCCTTCCTCGCCTGCGACTGGGGCACCACTAACCTGCGGGCCTGGGTGGTCGGCGTGGACGGCCAGGCCCGCGAAGGCCGCGACTTTCCGCTGGGCGTGTCGCGGTTGCAGCCCGGCGAGGCGGCGCGCCGTTTCCGCGAGGAGGTCCGCCCCGCCCTTTCCGCCGAGACCCTGCCGACGCTGATGTGCGGCATGGTCGGGTCGACCCTTGGCTGGACCGTCGCGCCCTATCGGGACTGTCCCGCCGGGTTCCAGGAACTGGCCGCCAGCCTGTTGACGGTCGAGGACGGGCCGGCGCCGGTGCGGATCGTGCCTGGCCTGCGCGGTCCCGGCGTGACGGCGGCGCCGGACGTGATGCGTGGCGAGGAGACCCAGGTGCTGGGCTGGCTGGCCCAGGATCCCGCCCGCGAACGCGGCCGACACGTGGTCTGCCACCCCGGGACCCACGCCAAGTGGGTGCTGGTCGAGGACGGGCGCATCGTCCGCTTCGTCACCGCCATGACGGGAGAGCTGTTCTCCACCCTGTCGCGCCACGGGGTGCTGGCGACCACCTCCCCGCCCGGCGACGAGGCCGCCTTCCGGGAAGGCGTGGCCGCGGCCGGGGATGGCGGCGGCCTCTCGGCCCGGCTGTTCAGCGCCCGCTCCCGCGTCGTCGGCGGCGAGGCCGATCCGGCCGGCGCGGCCTCCTACCTGTCCGGCCTGCTCATCGGCGCCGAGGTCGCGAGCCTGCCCGGGCTGCTGGGGACGCCGGTGGACGAGCCGGTCGTCCTGCTCGGAGATCCTGTCCTGTGCCGGTGGTACGGCGTCGCACTGGCCGAGCGCGGCCTTCCGTGCGTCCCATATAGCGGGGACGAGGCGGCCCTGGCCGGCCTCGCCGCCATCCAGTCGAGAGTAGCCCCATGACCCTCGAAGACGCCCTCGCCGAAGCTCCCATCGTCGCCATCATCCGCGGGGTCACCCCCGAGGAGGTTTTGGCCCAGGTCGACGCCCTGTGCCGGGCCGGCGTCCGCGTGGTGGAGGTGCCGCTGAACTCGCCCCATCCGATGCGCAGCATCCAGCTGGCGGCCGAAGCCTTTCGTGGACGGATGGTCGTCGGCGCCGGCACGGTCCTCACCCCGGCCCAGGTGGACGAGGTCGCCGACGCCGGGGGCCGCATCGCCGTGGCCCCCAACACCGATCCCGCCGTGATCCGCCACGCGCTGGCCCGCGGGCTCGAGCCCTTCCCCGGCTTCGCCACCGCCACCGAGGCCTTCGCCGCCTACGCCGCCGGCGCGCGCCGCCTGAAGCTGTTCCCGGCCTCGACCTACGGGACCGCCCACCTGCGGGCGCTGATGGCGGTGCTGCCGAAGGACGCGGCGGTCTACGCGGTGGGCGGCGCAGGGCCGGACACCATGGCCGAGTGGCGGGCCTCCGGCGCCCAGGGGTTCGGCCTCGGCTCGGATCTCTACAAGCCGGGCCAGGGCGCGGCCGAGACCTTCGAGAAAGCCGCCCGCGCCGTGGCCGCGGCGAAGGCCTGAGCTCAGCCCGGCCGGGGCGCCCAGAGGCCGTCGTCCGCGGGGTCCTCGGAATCGGCGTCCGGGTGCAGATAGTTGGGGTTGAACCCGCCAATTCGGCGCAGGCCGTCGGCGTCGAGCACGACGATCTCGCGCCCGTGCTGGGCGATCAGCCCCTCCCGCCTCAGCTCCTGCAGCGTCCGGTTCACGTGCACCGTGGACAGCCCCAGGGTGTCGCCCAACTCGTTCTGGGTCACCGGCAGGGTGAAGCTGCCATCCCCAGCCAGACCGACGATCCTGAGCCGATAGTGGATCTCGCACAGCAGATGGGCCGCACGCTCCACGGCGGTCCTCTGGCCCAGGTTCACCAGCCACTCCCGCGTGATGGCCTCCTCCACCAGGTCGCTCCACCAGATCGCGCGGCGCAGGCGCGGGTGCCTGCGCCCGAGACCGGCTATGGTGTCCGGATTGAAGATCGCGAAGCGCGTCGGCACGAAGGCGGCGATCGCATGATCCATGCGCCGCAGGATGAAGACCCGCGTGTCGCATAGATCGCCCGGCGCCAGCCACGACAGGATCTGCCGCCGCCCGCCGGGCAGCAGCTTGTACCGGTAGGCCAGGCCGTCGAGGACGAGGTTCACGCCGGTGGGCGGGTCGTCCTCGCGGATCAGATCCTCGCGCGGGCCGAGCTGGCGCAACTGCGCCGGCGCGGCGCGGATCGCGGCCTTCTCCTCGTCGCTCAGCGGCGAGAAGGCTTCCAGCTTTCGGATCAGTGGGTTGTAGTGGTCGCCAGATAGACTCAAGCCGGGCCCCGGGTGTCATGCGGGGCGGACGTCCGCCTTCCTCCGCCGTTCTCGGGCCGGAACGTGGGGCGAAACGCGCCGCCTCGAATTCACCTTTGTTAGGTCGATGGGGAGAATCGTCGGCGGGCGGGTCGGGAACACGCGAAAACGCGAAAATCTCCAATGATTCTGGTCAGCTCAGCGGGGACGGAGGGGCCGCCGCGACCGATCTCCGCGGCCATCTCGACGCCCCGAGACGACATCGACCCGCGCGCACCGCCCCGACTGGCGGCGCAGCGCCCCGTCCCGATTCGTCAGCGCCGTCTCGCGTTGGCGGCTGACGAGCACCGTCGCGACGCGACCTGGCGCCCCGCCGCGCCGGACCAGCGGCGCCCCGACACTCAGGACAGCCTCTCTCGGGGCAAACATCCACGGCAGGCTGGCCTTCACATTCGATGATCCCGAGCCGACGGTCGGCGGCCCGCCATCCGGCCGACTGG
>DASPLM010000084.1:0-2379 GCA_035627575.1 Caulobacteraceae bacterium
CGGCCGGTCGGTGACCCTGTTCAACTGCTTCGTCATGGGGACCATCCCCGACCAGCTGGACGGCATCTTCCAGCAGGTGCGCGAGGCGGCCGTGACCATGCAGCAGGGCGGCGGCGTGGGCATGGACTTCTCCACCATCCGCCCCAGCGGAGCCCCGGTGAAGGGCGTCGGCGCCGATGCGTCGGGCCCGCTCAGCTTCATGGACGTGTGGGATTCCATGTGCCGCACGATCCTGTCGGCGGGCCAGCGGCGCGGCGCCATGATGGGCTGCCTCCGCATCGACCACCCCGACATCGAGGCCTTCATCGACGCCAAGCGCGAGAGCACGCGCCTGCGCAACTTCAACGTCTCGGTGCTGGTCCCCGACGCCTTCATGCAGGCGCTGGCGGCGGACGCCGAGTGGCCGCTGGTGTTCGACGGCCAGACCTATCGGACGGTCAAGGCGTCCTACCTGTGGAACAGGCTGATGCAGGCCACCTATGACGTGGCCGAGCCGGGCGTGATCTTCATCGACCGGGTCAACGCCCAGAACAACCTGGCCTACTGCGAGACCATCTCCGCCTCGAACCCGTGCGGCGAGCAGATGCTGCCGCCCTACGGCGCCTGCCTGCTGGGCTCGATCAACCTGGCGCGGCTGGTGGCCGACCCGTTCGAGGCCGGCGCCCGGCTGGACGAGACGCGCATGGGCGATCTGACGCGAACGGCGGTTCGATTCCTCGACAGCGTCATCGACGTCTCCCGCTTCCCGCTGCAGGCGCAGGAGGACGAGGCCAGGGCCAAGCGCCGCATCGGCCTCGGCGTCACCGGCCTGGCGGACGCCCTGGTCTTTTGCGGCGTGCGCTACGGCACGGAAGAGGCGGCGCAGCTGACGCGGCGGTGGCTTGGCGCCATCAAGCGCGAGGCCTACCGCGCCTCCGCCGAGCTGGCGGCGGAGAAGGGGGTCTTCCCGCTGTACGACGCCGCCATCCTCGACACGCCCAATCTGACGGGCCTGGACGACGAGACCAGGGCGATGATCGACCGTCACGGCCTGCGCAACGGCTGCCTCACCTCGATCGCGCCCACGGGCACCACCTCGCTGCTGGCGGGCAACATCTCCTCGGGCATCGAGCCGGTGTTCGCCTACGCCTACACCCGCAAGGTGCTTCAGCCCGACGGCAGCAAGCGCGAGGAAGCGGTGGAGGACTACGCCCTGTCGGTGTGGAAGCGCCTGCACGCCGACGCACCGCCGCCCGAGCACGCCTTCGTCACGGCCCAGACCCTGACTCCGGCCGAGCACCTGCGCATGCAGGCCGCCGCCCAGGCCGAGATCGACAGCTCCATCTCCAAGACCGTGAACTGCCCCGAGGATATCGCCTTCGAGGATTTCGCCGACGTCTATGTCGAGGGCTGGAAGATGGGCTGCAAGGGCCTGACCACCTATCGCCCGAACGCGGTCACCGGCTCGGTGCTCAGCGTCGCCCCGGCCGAGGGGCCCAAGCCCGCGCAGGCCCCTGTCCCGGCGCCGGCGCTCAGCCCCCGGCCCGAGTCCCTGGATGGCGCGACCTACAAGATCGCCTGGCCCGACAGCCCGCACGCCGTCTACGTCACCATCAACGACGTTGAGGACGCCGCCGGGCCCCGGCCGTTCGAGATCTTCGTCAACTCCAAGAACATGGAGCACTACGCCTGGACCGTCGGACTGACGCGCATGATCTCGGCCGTCTTCCGCCGCGGCGGCGACGTCGGCTTCGTGGCGGAGGAACTGAAGGCCGTGTTCGACCCGCGCGGCGGCGGCTGGCTGAACGGCCGCTACGTGCCCTCACTGCTGGCGGCCATCGGCGGCGTCATCGAGCGCCACCTGGCGCGCGACGCGGCGGCGGCGGAACCGCAATCAGCCGCGGCTTCGGCAGAGCCCGTCGCGGAAATGCTCGGCAAGCGTCCCAACATCATGGCCTGCTGCCCCCGCTGCGGCGCCGGCGGCCTGGTGCGCAAGGAAGGCTGCGACACCTGCTTCGAATGCGGCTACTCGAAGTGCAGCTGACGCGCTTCTGACCGGCGCAGACAGAAAGGCCCGCCGCTCGCGCGGCGGGCCCTTTCGTTGGGTTCGGCAGGCTCTAGTACCTGAACTCGACGCTGACCCAGCCCTTCACCGTGTCCCGGTACATCGGGTGCTCGCTCTCGAAACGGGCGCCCTTCAGCTCCACGCTCCAGCGCTTCTGGAAGGGCACGACCACGGCCGCGTCCAGCTCGCGCCCCAAGCGGACCTCGCCGTCGGAGTCGTGGAAATCGTGGGCCTCGGCCTTGAGGGTGACGGGCTTCTCCAGGCCCGGCGCGTCCAGCTCGACCTGGCCGCGAACGAAGACGTCCTGGACGCCGAAGGCGGGCGTGGCGCCGATC
>DASPLM010000085.1:0-6267 GCA_035627575.1 Caulobacteraceae bacterium
CATCGCGAAACCGACATCCTTGGCGACCGGCTGGCGCGGCCGCGCAAGAAGCGCCGCGCCGCCAACTTCCTGGCCGAGGCCACTTCGCTGACGCCCGGCGACCTGGTGGTCCACATCGACCACGGCATCGGCCGCTACGAGGGCCTGAAGACTCTCGAGGTCCAGGGCGCGCCGCACGACACCCTGGAGCTGCAGTACGGCGGGGAGGCCAAGCTGTACCTGCCGGTCGAGAACATCGACCTGCTCACCCGCTACGGCGCCGACTCCGAGGGCGTGCAGCTCGACAAGCTCGGCGGCGCGGCCAGGCAGGCCCGCAAGGCCAGAGCCAAGGAGCGGCTGCGCGAGATGGCCGAGGGCCTCATCCGCATCGCCGCCGAGCGGGCCACCAAGGCCAGCGATCCCGTCGAGCCGCCGCACGGCCTGTTCGACGAGTTCTGCGCCCGATTCCCCTACGAGGAAACCGACGACCAGCTCATGGCGATCGGCGACGTGCTGGAGGACCTCGGCGCCGGTCGCCCCATGGACCGCCTGATCTGCGGCGATGTCGGCTTCGGCAAGACCGAGGTGGCGCTGCGCGCCGCCTTCGTCGTCGCCATGACCGGCCAGCAGGTGGCCGTGGTCTGTCCCACCACCCTGCTGGCTCGCCAGCACTTCAAGACCTTCTCCGAGCGGTTCCAGGGCTGGCCGGTGAAGGTGCGGCAGCTGTCGCGCATGGTGGGGACCAAGGAAGCCGCCGAGACCCGCGCAGGGCTCAAGGACGGCTCGGTGGAGATCGTCGTCGGCACCCACGCCATCCTGTCCGAACAGGTCGGGTTCAAGGACCTGGGCATGGTCATCGTCGACGAGGAGCAGCACTTCGGCGTCAAGCACAAGGAGAAGCTCAAGGCGCTCCGGGCCGACGTGCACATGCTGACGCTCACCGCCACGCCCATTCCCCGCACCCTGCAGATGGCGCTGTCGGGGATCCGCGAGATGTCGATCATCGCCACGCCGCCGGTCGACCGCCTGGCGGTGCGGACCTACATCACGCCCTTCGATCCCGTGGTCGTGCGCGAGGCGCTGCTGCGCGAGAAGTACCGCGGCGGGCAGGCCTATTACGTCGCGCCGCGCATCGGCGACCTGCCGGAGCTGGAGCGCTTCCTGCGCGACCAGGTGCCGGAGGTGAAGTTCGCAGTCGGCCACGGCCAGATGGCGCCGACCAGGCTGGAAGACGTGATGAGCGCCTTCTACGACGGCCAGTTCGACGTGCTCCTGTCCACGACCATCGTGGAGTCCGGGCTCGACGTGCCGACCGCCAACACCCTGGTCGTCCACCGCGCCGACATGTTCGGCCTGGCCCAGCTGTACCAGCTGCGCGGGCGGGTGGGCCGGTCCAAGGCGCGGGCCTTCGCCTACCTGACCACGCCCGCCGAGAAGCCGATGACCGCCTCGGCCGACCGCCGGCTCAAGGTGCTGCAGTCCCTGGACAGCCTGGGCGCGGGCTTCCAGCTGGCCAGCCACGACCTCGACATCCGCGGCGGCGGAAATCTGCTCGGCGACGAGCAGTCGGGCCACATCAAGGAGGTCGGCGTCGAGCTGTACCAGCAGATGCTGGAAGACGCGGTCGCCGAGCTGAAGGACGGGAGCAACGACGACCTGTTCGAGGCTCGCGGCTGGTCGCCCCAGATCAACGCGGGCGTCGCCGTGCTCATCCCCGAGCAGTACGTGCCGGACCTCAACGTGCGCCTGGCGCTGTACCGCCGCCTGTCCGAAGCGGAGCGGCTGGAGGACCGCGAGAGCCTGGCCGCCGAGCTGATCGACCGCTTCGGCCCGCTGCCGGAAGAGGCGGCGCAGCTGCTGAAGATCGTCGGCGTAAAAGGGCTGTGCCGCCAGGCCAACGTCTCCAAGATCGACATCGGGCCCAAGGGCGCCGTGATCAGCTTCCGCGAGGACCGCTTCGCCAACCCGGCGGGCCTGATCGGCCTCGTCCAGAAGCGCCCCAACGACTGGAAGCTGCGGCCGGACCACAAGCTGGTGGTGAAGGGCGAGTGGCCGACGGCCGAACAGCGCCTGTCCGTGGCGGAGAAGGTGGTGGGCGAACTGGCGAAGCTCGCGGCGGCCTGAGGCGCGTCAGCCGGCCTTGCGCACGGTCAGGACGGCGGCCTGCTCCAGCGCTTCCGCCGCCGTCTGCCCCGGCTCGAGGCGCGCCGCGCCGACGTCGAACTCGATAACGAACGGGGTCTGCCCCTCGCCGGCCTCGAAGGCGGTGCAGCCGAGCACCGCGGCGATCCGCTCGCCCACCAGCCGGGCCTGAGCCTGGGAGGTGGCGGGCAGGGCCAGGGCGAAGACCTCCGAGCCCAGCCGGGCGGCGGTGTCCTCGGACCGGACCAGGCGCGCGATCATGGAGCCGATCTGGGGCATGGCCTTGTCCAGCCAGCCGCTGAGCCGCGCGCGGGCCACGTCGGGCCGGTTGGCCACGCGGAGCACGCAGACCGACAGCGGCCGCCGGAGCGACTGCGACGCCCGCCCCAGCCGCGCGAGGTGCGCCGCGAACAGCTCGCGCGTGAACAGGCCGGTGGCCAGGTCCATCAGACCCGAGCCCCGCGCCCGGTCCAGCGCCTCGCGCACCAGCGTCTGGCGGCGGTAGGCGCTGGCGAGCGCCATGATGCGGTCCGCGCTCTCGGCCTCGGGCACGTCGGGCGCCGCGACGTCGGTGACGCCTCGGTTGTACGCTTCCGACAGGTTCAGGTCGGCGCTGCGGCGCAGGTAGAGCAGGGTGGGCACGTGGTAGAGGCGCGTGTTCCGACGCATGCCGCCGGCGATCGCCAGGGCCGAGGCCTGGTCGTCGCCGCCCCACAGCACCACGGCGTCGAACGGCTTCTCGTGCAGGTAGTCGAAGGCGGTGTAGGCGGTGAAGGCGGCCACGACGTCGGCGCCGGCCGACTGCATGGCGTTCGACAGCGCCAGGAACGCCGGATTCGGATCGCCGACCACCAGCACCCGCACCGGGCGGTCATGGTCGTCCGGCAGCTCGAGCGGGAATCCCTGGTCGGCGAAGGTCTCGCGCCGCAGGATCAGCTCGTCCTCCGCCACGGCGGCGCGCACGACCTGTTCGATTCGCAGGGCGGCCTGGGCCGGATGGGGCGACCCCGACAGGGTCAGGTCGAAGGAGGCGCGGTCGAACTGCGTCGACAGCGAGGCCAGGGCGATGAGCGGCAGGCGCACCGGCGCGGCCGCCGCGCGCAGGGCCTTGGCGACGGCGGACAGGTCGCCCGGGACGCCCGCGGCGTCCACGATGGCGGCCTCGATAGGGAAGTCGGCCACGGCGGCCATGGCGCCTTCCTGGGTCCGCGCCGTGACCGTGCGCCAGCCGAGGCGGTCCAGCCCCTCGGCCAGAGGTCCGGCCACGCTGTCCGAGGCGGACAGGATCAAAACGCGCGCTTCCGGCCCCAAAGTTCACCCCTGCGCCCGAAGGCGCGTCCGCGGCCGCCCCCGGCCGCCTGAATCCGCGGCAGACGATACAGCCCCGCGCCCGCGCCGCAAGCGGAACAGCGCCGCATCCCCCCGCATCCCAAGGGGCTGCGACCTTCGAGGGCTTCGCGATCCGGCGGCCAGGGGCTATGCATCGCCCGTCGTGGGAGGATCAGGATGGCGTTAGCCGCACGCAAGGCGGCCCGCAGGGGCCGCTTGCTCGCAGGCGTGGTAGGCCGGGCGCTGGTGCGCCTGTGGGGCCGCGACGTGATGCTCTACGTCGGAGGCGTGTCCTTCTTCGCCCTGCTGGCGGTGTTTCCGGCGCTGGCCCTGCTGCTCGGCTTCTACGGGGCCGTGTTCACGCCCGAAGAGGCGCAGATGCAGGCCGAGGGGCTGTCCCACCTGCTGCCGATCGGCGCGCGGGACCTGTTCGCCCGCGAGCTGACGGGCCTGACCGACAATTCCATCCGCGTCATCTCGGCCCAGAGCACGCTTGCCATCGTCATCGGCGCCTACGCCACCCATCGCGGTTTCAAGGCCCTGCTGGCCGGGCTGAACTTCATCCATGACGAGGAGGACCCGCACGGCTTCGTCGGGTTCAACCTGCTGGCTTTCGTCGTCGCCCTGGCCACCTTCGCGCTGGCCACCGTGATTTCCGGCGTGATCCTGGTCGCCCGCATCATGGGCATCGGCGAGGACATGGAGATTCAGGGCTACGGCTGGGTCGACAGCGAGTGGCTGTGGGTCAGCCTGGGCCTCGTGCTGGGCCTCAGCTGCGTCTACCGCTACGCCATGTCCCACCGGCAGCGGGTGATCTGGCCGGCCGCCATCACCGGCGGGATCGCCGCGGCGGCCATGGCCCTGCTGGCGTCCTGGGCCTCGGCCTTCTACGTGAACCAGATCTCGGCGCTCGGCGCGACCTTCGGGTCGATCGGCGCCGTCGTGGTCTTCCTGATCTGGCTGTCCTGGTCAGTCAACGCGGTCTTCTTCGGCGGCGCGCTGGCGACCGAGATCGAAATGGTGCTGGCCAAGGATCGCCAGAAAAGCGGGCTGAAGACCCGTTCGCTCAAGACCGGGGCGCCCCACCGCGCTTTTCGACGCTGAAGCGAAGCACCTTGTCCTCGGCCTGAAGGTCCAGCAGCAGATCGCCGCTTTCATTCAGGAAATGCGGCACGTCCACGCGGGCCATCGGATCGGTCGCCAGCAGCACCAGCCGCTGGCCGGGCAGGGCGGCGGCCAGCGCCTTGCGCAGGCGGAGCGTCGGCACCGGACAGTGGTGGCCGCGCGCGTCGATCACGATCTCTGGCGTCTTCTCTGGCACGGTTTCGGGCGATGAGGAGTTCACGGAGCATGCACCTGCGAATCCCGGCAAGCTGTCGCCCATGTCTTCGCGCCCGTCGAGCCTGATCCGCGCCGTCGCCGTCGCGCTGGCGGTTGCGCTCGTGGCGGCGCCGACCGTGGCCCAGGCGCCGCGCGTGCCGCCCGACTTCCACGCCCGCGTGTTCCTGGCCGGGTTCGAGCGACAGATCGAGGTGCGCCAGTCGGGCCTGAAGCGGCGGATCGACGTGGCTACCGGCGGCATCGTGCAGAGCTTCATCAGCGACCGCACCCGTGGCGCCCTCGTCGTCATGACCGCGGCGGGACGTCGGCGTGTCGCCTTCCTGTTCCCTCTGGCCGCGGCCGAGGTGAACGCGCCCGTGCCCCTGGATGTCGCCCAGTTCTCGGCCGCCCGCCTGACCCGGATGGGCTCATCGACCGTCGCCGGACGGCCCTGCCAGCTGCACCGGTATGCCGGCTACCTCGGCCGTAGCGGCGTGATCTGCACCACGACCGACGGGCTGGTCCTGCAGCTGACGCCCGATGGCCGCAAGTCACCCCTGTTCCAGGTGATGAGCATCACCTACGCCCGCCAGGAGCCCCGCTGGTTCACCCCGCCGCCGGACTATCAGCTGTCCGCGCTCCCCGGCGTCGGCGGCATTGCGGTGCGGCCGCAGGCTTCCACCAGCCGCTGAACGAATCAGCCAAGCCTGCGTTGAATCGGCTCACGACCGTACGGAGAGCCCGATGGCGCCGCGTCCTACCTGGCAGGGTCACCTGCGCCTGTCCCTCGTGACCTGCCCGGTCGCCCTCTACACGGCCACGTCGCGGACCGCCGACGTCTCGTTCAACCTGATCAATCCGGAGACCAACAACCGCATCCGGATGATCGCGACCGACCCGGAGACAGGGCCGGTGGAGCGCTCCAGCCTCGTGAAGGGCTACCAGTACGAGAAGGACCAGTACGTCATCGTCACCGACGAGGAGATCCAGTCGGTGAAGATCGAGTCCAACCGCACGCTGGACATCGAGCGGTTCGTCGACGTCGAGGACATCGACCGGCTGTACTGGAACGACCCCTACTACCTCGTTCCCGACGGGAAGGTGGCGGCCGAGGCCTATGCCGTGATCCGCGAGTCGATGGAGCGTTCGGGCAAGGTGGCTCTGGGCCGCGTGGTGCTGCACCAGCGCGAGCGGCTCATGGCGCTGGAGCCGCGCGACGACGGCATCGTCGCCTACAGCCTGCGCGCCCACGACGAGGTCCGCCTGCCCAAGAGCTACTTCGACGACATCCCGGACGTGAAGCCGGACGAGGCCATGATCGAGATCGCGTCGAAGATCATCGACCAGATGGCCGGGCCGTTCGAGCCGAAGGAATTCCGGGACCGCTATGAGGACGCCCTGCGCGCCCTGATCGACGCCAAGCTCAAGGGCAAGAAGGCCGTCGTCCACGCCGAGGAGCCCGAAGACACCGACGTCAAGGACCTCATGGCCATGCTC
>DASPLM010000086.1:0-7639 GCA_035627575.1 Caulobacteraceae bacterium
TGGTCACCCGCGTCTGCCTCGACGAGGAGACCGAGTCCCGCATGGCCATCTGGGGCGGCCAGGTCACCAACGACATGTGCTCGCAGAACCGGGTGAGCCGGAAGCCGGACGGCTCGATCGAGTTCTCGTCCGTCTGCGACATGGGCTCGGGCGGGCGCACCACCAGCCAGGGCACGGCGACGGGGGACCTGACCTCGAACTATGTTGTGAAGGTGCAGTCCACGACCACCGGCGCCACCGTGCCGCAGATGAACCGCTCGTCCAACATGACCATCGCCTCGCGCCGGGTGGGCGCCTGCGAGCCGGGCCAGAAGGGCGGCGACATGATGATGCCGGGCGGGGTGACCATCAACATGAACGACATGCCGCGCGCGGCGGGGCGGTAGCGGAGCGGCTGTGATGGAGCGCCCCCTCGGCGCGTCCTTGACAGCGTCAGGACCGGGCGCACCATTCCATCGAGAGGTCAGGGACGGATCCGCCCAGGCCTGACGGCCGGAGGAACGCGCGAGGTTAGTGCGGCGCCTTCGTGTAGACGTGGGCCGGGGGGCCTGGCCTTGGCCCGCCCCTACGCCCCCTTGCCGTTGAGCAGCTGCATCAGGCCGATGAAGCTCTTCACCGCGAACCAGATGGTGAAGATCACCGCCACGATGGCGGCGATGCCCCAGACCACGAAGCCGATCAGGATCGGCGCCAGGATCAGGCCCAGGATCGCCAGCCCGGCGATCCACCAGAACACCGTCCAGAACATCTTGATCTGCTGGTCCAGGTGGCTGCGCACCCACGGCGAGGCGCTGTTGCGCGTGACGTAGGCGACGATGACGCCGATCGGGCTGATCAGGTGGGCCGAGAACACGCCGGCCAGGTAGAGCAGGTAGACGATGACGGCCGCGACCTTGCCTTCCTCGGCGTGGCCGTACGGCTGGTCGGTCTGGCCCTGGGGGGCCGGGGTCACGGTCTCGGTCATGGCGCTCCTCACACGATCCAGGTCTGGGGATTGTAGATAGGTTCCCCCCGGTGCAGCCGCACCATGCCGACGAAACACCTCAGCGTGACCCAGACGACCAGGGCCATGAACAGGACGGGGCCGAAGCCGATCAGGAACCCGAGCAGCGTGGCCGCCATGGCCGCGGTGGAAATCCAGAAGGTCCGGATCTGGAACACGTAGTGGCTCTGAAGCCAGCCCTGGCTGCTCCGCCGCGCGCGATAGGCGATGATGACTCCCACAACGGCGGGAATGAGCAGGATGAACGTGCCGAGGAACAGCAGGTAGACCGCGAAGGCCGGGCGCTTGACGTGGTGGTCGGCCTCGCCCGCCGCGAACGCCTCGGGCGGGGCGCCTGCGCCGTACTCTCGCGTGTGGTGCGGCGGCGCGCTCTCGACCGGCGCGGGCCGGGGGGCGGGCGGCGGCGGGGTCGCGGCCGGCGCAGGCGGCGGGGCGCCGGGATCCCACGGGTCCGGCCCCAGGTCGTAGTCACGGCTGGCGAAGTCCGCCGGCGCCGGCGGGTCGGACGGGACGGGCCGCTCGTCATCGGGAAGGCCGGGCCCCGGCTCGTCGGGTTCGGCGGCGGAAGGGTCTCTGGGGTCGCTCATCGCGGCGGGAAGGTGACGGTTTCCGGCGCCCGGCGCAACGTGCTCTTGCGGCGGCGCTGGCAAGGGCCCTAGCCCTGCGGCGGCGCGGGCGTTTCGCACCGGCCCAGCGGCAGGGGCTCGAACGGCGCGCCCCGGACCAGCAGACTGTCGCCGCCGCCGGTGACGGCCAGGGTGGCGGGCTGCTCCGGTCCTTCGGCGCGGCAGCGGGCGGCGATGGTCCAGCCCTCGGGGGTCTTGCGGACGTCGCCCGGGCTCCACTGGCACGACACCTCGCCGGCGGTCGCCAGGCTGGTCTCGGTGATGCGGAAGCGGCCCTCGGCGCACAGCGCGGGGCTGGTCGCCCAGTCGCCGACGTAAGCCGCCGGCGCGGTCGCGACCGGGGGCTCGCCCGGCGCCGGGGCGGGGACCGGCTGCGGCTCCGAACCGGCGGGGGCTTCGGACCTGCCCCCGGCCTCGCCGCCGCAGGCGGCCAGCAGCAGGGCGGCGGGGACGAGGGCGGTCAGCAGGACGGCGGCGCGGCGCACGGGCTACTCCCGGGTCAGGACGACTTCGCAGCCGGCGGCCTCGGCCCCGGCGATGGCTTCGGGCTTCTCGGCGCGGACGCGGACGCGCCGGACGCGCGGATCCTCCAGGCAATCGCGGGCGAGGCGCTCGACGTACTCCTCGACCAGTTCCACATGGCCGACATCGGCGTTGGCGCGGGCCCGTTCGACGACGATCTCGTAGTTCACCGTGTCCGACAGGCGGGCGATCGGCTGCTCGCCGAGGGTCAGCTCCACCTCGACGACGAGCGGCTGGCGCCGTCCGCGTTCGTGGTCGTACACGCCTATGCGCGCGTCGATGCGCAGGCCGCGCACGAACACCTTCAGGGCCTCGCGGCGGATGGGGGCGGCGGTGGTCAAGCCGGGGGTGCTCCGGTGATGTCGGGCGTGCGCCAGGCAAGGTGCTGGCCGCCGTCGACGGCGATCATCTGGCCGGTCACCGAGGAGGCGTCAACGAGATACAGCACAGCTTTGGCGATCTCGTCCGGGGTGGCGCGGCGATGCAGCGGCACGTTGGCCGCCTCGGCCGCGAAGTCGTCGGGCGACTGGTGCACCGAGGGCAGGGTGGGGCCGGGGCCGACGGCGTTGACGCGAATGGCGGGCGCGAGGGTCTGGGCCAGGGTCCGGGTGGCCGCCCAAAGCGCCGCCTTGGACAGGGCGTAGGTGAAGAACTCGGGGTTCGGCTTCCACACCCGCTGGTCCAGCAGGTTGATGATCGACGAGCCCGGCGGGGCCTGGGCGGCGAACGCCTGCGACAGCACGAGCGGCGCGCGCAGGTTGGTCTCCATGTGTGCGTCCCAGCCGTCGCGGGTCATGGTCTGGGCCGTGTCCTCGTGGAACACCGAGGCGTTGTTGACCAGCAGGGTCACGGGGCCCAGCACGGTCGCGGCGCGCCGCACGAGGGTTGCGGTTTCCGCTTCCACCGACAGGTCCGCCTGCAGCAGTTCGGCGCGGCGGCCGAGCGCCACGACCTCGCCGCCAACCTCCTCGGCCTCGACCTGCGAGGTGCGGTAGTGCAGCGCGATGTCCCAGCCCGCCCCGGCCAGGGCGAGCGCCAGGCTGCGGCCGATGCGGCGGGCCCCGCCGGTGACCAGGGCGCATCCCCTCATCCGGCGCTCCAGGCGAAGGCGGCCATGGCGCCGGCCCAGGCGGCGAAGCCGGCGACGGCGAAGCCGCGCGGCAGGCGCCGCTTCGAGGCGGCCACGGCCATCAGCACGACCGCGGCGACCGCTACAGCTACGGCGGGGGCGCCGTGGAAGGCGTCCGACACCGCCAGCGGCCGCACCAGGGCGGCGGCGCCGACCGCGCCGAACAGGGTCAGGGCCGTCCCGGCGGCGACGTTGACGAAGCCGCGCGCCCCGCAGCCCTTGCGGGCGGCGACGAAGGCGGCGGCGATTTCGGGGAGGGCTGCTCCCGCGCCCAGCATGGTCAGGCCGACGAACAGGTCGCCGTCGGCGCGGCCGCGCGCCAGGTCGGCCGTCTGCTCCAGCGCCAGCCAGGTGCCGCCCAGCGCCAACAGCCCGCCGAGCAGCAGGAGGCCGATCGAGACGGCGGCGCCCGCGGCGGGCGCAGGGTCGCCGGAGGTCACGTCCAGACGGGCCGCGCGGGCGGCGACCAGCAGGGCGCCGGCCAGCATCATCCCGCCCTCGGCGCGGGTGATCACGCCGTCGAAGGCGACGAACAGCAGGGCGCCGGCGGCGACGGCCGAGGCCACGGCGAAGGTGCGCGCGCCGCGGGCCTGGTCCTCGGCGCCGCTGGCCGCGACGAAGCCGGCGATGAAGGCGTTGGCGATGAAGGACCCGGCCACCGCCCCGACGGCTGCGCCCGAAAGGTCCAGGGCGGCGGCGCGCATGGCGAAGGCGTATTCGGGGATGGCCGAGGCCAGCACCGCGACGAAGGCCGCCAGCCCGGCGGCCGCGGGCGCGATCAGGCCGCGGAAGCCGCGCGTGAGCGCCTCGCCGCCGGCGAAGGCCAGCAGGACGCCGACGAGAAGGCCCAGCAGAGCTCCCGCCGCTTCCATGGGTGGATCAGTCCAGCCGGCCGAACTCGACGAGATTCAGGGCGCCCAGCGCGACGATGAAGACGAGGATCATCAGAATGGCGTCCATGGGGGACCTCCGGCGAAACAGTTCGGCGGGGATTAGCCGTCCCCGCGCGGTGCGGCAAGGGTGGAACGGCCGGCGGCGCTATCGTATCCCTCGCGCCTCCCGCAGCCCTTCCCCTCCCTTTGGGAGGGGACGAGGTCGCGCAGCGAACTCGGGGGAGGGTCGGGGCCGTGCGCGGCGCCGTGGCGCCCTTCACCGGACCTCTCCCGCTCCCCTTGCTGCGCAAGGGCTCGCTTCCTCTCCCGAGGGAGAGGAAATAGGGGGTTGGACCAAGGCCATCAGCGAGAGGAGTATCGGCACATCCATGACCTGGCGACGCGCCGTCGAGCCCTTCACCCGTCCGCTGTTCTTCGCGTGGGCGCGCCTCGCCAGGGGCAAGACGCTGGGTGTGCGCGGGATCGTTCTGGACGGGGAGGGCCGCGTGCTGCTGGTCGAGCACACCTACCTGCACGGCTGGTGGCTGCCCGGCGGCGGGGTCGACCGGGGCGAGAGGGCCGAACAGGCGCTGGCGCGCGAACTGCGGGAGGAGGCCGGCGTCGAACCCGTGGGGCGTCCGCGCCTGCTGTCGGTCCACGCCAACGAACGCTTCTTCCCGGGCGACCATGTGCTGGTCTACCGCATCGAGGCCTGGCGCCCGGTCGAGGCGACCAGCCACGGCGAGATCCTGCGGATCGCCTTCTTCGCGCCCGAGGCCCTGCCGGAAGGGACCACGCGCGCCACCCGCGACCGGATCGCCGAGGCCATCGGCGGACGCACGGCCTCGGCCGACTGGTGAGGATCAGCGCCGCAGGGCGCGGACCAGCAGGACGGTGAGGACCACCGCGCCGGCCGCGACGGCCGCCGTCTTGACCGTGTTGTCGCGGTCGTACTTCCAGCTGCCCTTGAGCCCCATCTCCTCGATCGGGTTCGGCACGCGGCCGCGCCGGAGGTCCTGGACGACTCCCTCCATCACGTTGATGCGGTCCGCCGCCATCAGCAGCAGCCAGTGCATCCACTGGGACTCGCTGTAGCGGAAGGCGTAGCGGCGGATTGAGCCGCTGAGCCCCCGGGGCGGGGTCGAGGTGCCGAACACGGCCGGCCGGCGCACGTGCTCGTTGGACTGCAGTATCTCGACGTCGGATGTCTGCAGCGGCGGGCGGGTCCAGTTCGCGCCGGGCGAGTCGTCGCGGCTCTGGTCGCGCATGGGCCAGGTGGGATCGTTGTCGGGATCGGCGTCCACGCCCCAGCCCGGAATCCGTTCGACGGCGGTGGTCATGCTCATGGCGGACCTCAGTGCTTGCTGCTGGGGATGAGGACCGGCTTGATGCAGCCGTCCAGCTTGCTGGAGAAGATGTGGTAGGCCTCGGCCACGTCCTCGAGCGGGACGCGGTGGGTGATCATCTCCTTGGGATTGAGGTGGCCGTTGCGGATGTGCTCCACGAGCTTGGGCAGCAGGCGCTTCACCGAGGCCTGGTTGGCGCGCAGGGTGATGCCCTTGTTCACGACGTTGCCGATGGGGATCATGTTGCCGGTCGGGCCGTAGACCCCGACGATCGAGACGACGCCGCCCTTCTTCACCGAGTTGATGGCCCAGTGCAGGGCGACGGGGTTGCCGGCCTCCAGCTTCATCTTCTTGCCGAGAACCGTGTGCAGCCCGTTGCCGGACGCGTCGGCGCCGACCGCGTCAATGCACACGTCGGCCCCCAGGCCGTCGGTGGTCTTCTTCATGAAGACCACGGGATCGTCCATCTCACGGAAGTTGTAGACCTCGGCGTTGGCCCAGGTGCGCGCAAACTCGAGACGGTACTCGTGGTGGTCGAAGACGATCACCCGCCCGGCGCCGAACAGCCAGGCGCAGCGCGCCGCCATCAGCCCCACCGGACCGGCGCCGAACACCGCCACGGTGTCGCCGGGCTTGATCCCGCCCATCTCGGCCGCCTGGTAGCCGGTCGGGGTGACGTCCGTCAGCAGCACGGCGTCGTCCGGGTCCATCCATTCGGGAATGACCATGGGACCGACGTCGGCGTAGGGCACGCGGACGTACTCGGCCTGGCCGCCGTCGTAGCCGCCGGCGGTGTGCGAGTAGCCGAAGATGCCGCCGACCGCCGTCGCCTGCGGATTGGACTCGTGGCAGTTGCCGAACAGGCCCTGCTTGCAGAAGTGGCACTGGCCGCAGGCGATGTTGAAGGGCACCAGCACGTGGTCGCCCACCTTCAGGGTCTCGACCGCCGGGCCGACCTCCTCGACGATGCCGCAGAACTCGTGCCCGAAGGTCATGCCCACGCGCGTGTCGGGCACCATGCCGTGGTAGAGGTGCAGGTCCGAGCCACAGATGCACGAGCGGGTCACGCGGATGATGGCGTCCTGCGGGTGTTCGATGATGGGGAGAGGCTTCTCCTCGATGCGGACCCGCCTCGGTCCCCGGTAGTCCATGGCCAGCATGCGCCCGCTCCTTCGCTTTGGTCGGACAGCCAACCGCGCGTGGAGCGAGAGGTTCCAAATCGAACGGGAAGTCCGACGCTTACCGGCAGGGTCGGATCGTCCGTTGATGAAGTGCCTGACGACAGGGGATCGTTACGACGCGGACGCCTGCGTGTTCGCGGGCCTCACGCTCGGCGGATGGTCTCCGTTGACATGGCCACGGCCCATGTGTGTCGAGTCGAACAGGGCGGAAATCCAAAATAAGCAAATAGATTCAAATGTTTAATCTTCAGCGCATCTCTGCGATCCATGACTCCAGCGCCGCCGTGTCGGCCATGCTCCCCTGGAAGACCCGCGAGGGAGCGAACGGACCGATGCGCCGCGGCGAGCCGGGGGAGACCTTCTGCAGGGTCGAGGCGTAGCTGAGGCCGGACGGCAGCAGGGCCTCGCGGACCTCCATGTACCGGTTCCCGCCGTCCGTCGTGGCGCCCACGTGCAGGGCGCCCAGGGCCCGGAACTGCCGGGTGACCAGCAGGCAGGAACTGAAGCACTCGGCGTCGGTCAGCAGGACCAGCCGTCCCTTGAAAGCCGAAGTGCCGATATCGTCCGGCGTCGGTTCGGCCTCCTCGACTCCCGCACAGGCCGAAACCGGCGCGCTGAATGGCCGGCCGGCATCGACGGCTTCGGTCAGTTCCCTGAGGGCCCCTTCCCAGAAGGCCCGGCTGTCGGCGTCGAGGCGGGGGCCGTGTTCGCGGACAAAGCGCCCCAGGCCATCGCGGTTTCCCGGCGTGGCGCGCCACAGGTCGGGGCAGTCGCCCGCGCCCGATCCCGGCGAGGCTCGCCGCACGTAGTCCTGTCCCAGCAGCGCCGCTGCGATCTCGTCGCCGAAGGACGACGAGCCGCCGCCGTTTCCGCGCAGGTCGAGCACCACCATGGGCGCGGCGCGCATCTCCGCTGCCTGGGCCTTCACTGCGTCCACTACCTCGCGGGCCCGGCCGTCCA
>DASPLM010000087.1:0-3009 GCA_035627575.1 Caulobacteraceae bacterium
GCGGCGCCGTTCTCCGGCCCTGCCCTCTCGGCGGTCGGCAGCGTCAGCATCGATCCGCCGCTGCTGCGCGCCCTGCAGCAGGTCATGTTCGCGCCGCAGGAACCGCCGCCGGGGTGGCTGGAGCGCTTCCCCTACGATCAGGTGCTGTCGCCAGCGGCGATGGTGCGCGAAGGCGAGGATGCAGCGACGGTTCTGCCCGGCTCTCCGCTGGGCCACGTGGACCTTCATCGGATCACGGCGCCGATCACCATTTTGGCGGGCGACGAGGACAAGGTGGTGGATCCCGACCGCCATGCCGCGCCGCTGGCCAGGCGCCGGCGCAGGGCCGAACTGGTGCGCCTGCCGGGCGTGGGGCACATGGTCCACCATGCCGCGCCGGAGGCCGTGATCGCGGCGGTCGAGGCGCAACTCGCGCCCGCCTAGGGCTCCAGTTCGATGTCCCAGTAGAGGTAGTCGAGCCAGCTCTGGTGCAGGTAGTGGGGCGGGAAGCGTCGTCCGGCGTCCTGCAGTTCGTACATCGACGGCCGGCGCGCGATCCGCAGCACCTGCATGCCGGCTTCCTTCGGCGTCCGCCCGCCCTTGCGCAGGTTGCAGGGGGCGCAGGCGGTGACGATGTTTTCCCAGGTGGTGCGGCCGCCCCGGGAGCGCGGCACGACGTGGTCGAAGGTCAGGTCGCCGGTGGCCGTGCAGTACTGGCAGGCGAAGCTGTCGCGCAGGAACAGGTTGAAGCGGGTGAAGGCAGGCGGCCGGTCCTGGTCGATGTACGACTTCAGCGAGACGACGCTCGGCAGGGCGAATTCGACGGAGGGGGAGCGGACCACCTTGTCGTAGGTGGAGACGACGGTGACGCGGTCCTGGAACACCGCCTTGACCACCTCCTGCCAGGGCCACAGCGACAGGGGATAGTAGGACAGCGGGCGATAATCGGCGTTCAGGACAAGGGCGGGCCAGCCGGACGGCGGGTTCGTCAGAACCTGCATCGGGGGCCTCCCGGGCGAGCGTCGGGGCTCGCACTGTTCAAGCAACCAGGACTGAAGACACGCCTCCTTCCGGTTAGAACGTCCTGGATCGCTACGCCTCCCGGACCTGATTCTTATACCGCGGATTCGGCGACGCCTCCATGACGGGGCGGCTCAATCCTTGCCGTCGGACACGGTCCCGGGGAACGGCGGCAGGCTCCAGCCTTTCAGCAGGGCGCCGGCGCGCAGGGTGAACCCGGCGGTGAAGCCGAGGATGGCCGACGGCAGGGGCTCGAGCCCGACCCAGCGCGCCAGCACGAACACGGCCGAGGCGAGCAGGGCCGCCGAAACGGTGATCTCGCGCCGGAGCAGGATCGACGGCTCGCCGGCGAGCACGTCCCGCACCACCCCGCCGAAGCAGGCGGTCAGCGCCCCCATGACGACGCATACCAGGGGCGGCACCCCCCAGGCCGCCGCCTTGGCCGCTCCGATGACGCCGTAGGCGGCGAGCCCCACCGCATCCAGCCAGAGCATCAGGTTGAAGCGCCAGGGGCGATAGCCGAGCACCCAGACCGCGCAGGCCCCGACGATGCAGACCGCCACATAGCCCGCGTCCTGCACCCAGAACACCGGCGCGCCGATCAGCAGGTCGCGCAGGGTGCCGCCGCCGATGCCGGTGATCGCGGCGAAGAAGGCGAAGGTGACGAGGTCGTGCTTGCGGCGCGCGGCCGCCAGCGCGCCGGTGGCGGCGAAGACGGCGACACCGGCGTAGTCGAGGCCGATGAGGAGCGGCGACGGCGCGATCATGGTGGTCGGGGTAACTCGCCGCGGCGCACAGCGCCATACCACGCCCACAAGAGATGCGCGGCGGTGCTGCGGTGTGGCGTCCACGCCTCGGCCCGCGCGGCGGCCTGGCGCTCGCCTGGTCGGTCCTCCAGACCGTCCAGCCAGCGCAACGCTTCGCGCAGGGCCAGGTCCCCGACGGGAAAGAAGTCCCGGCGCCCTTCGCAGAACATGAGGAATATCTCCGCGCTCCAGCGGCCGATCCCGACCAGCGACTCCAGCGCCTCGAGCGCGGCTGCGTCGTCCAGATCGGCGAGATGATCGATCCCGTGCCGGCCCTCCAGATAGGCCTCGGCGATGCCGTGGACGTAGCGCGCCTTCGGCCGCGAGAGACCCAGCCGCCGCAAACCCTCCTGGCCGAGGGCGAACGCCCGCTCGGGCGTAACCTCGCCAAGGCCGCCGCGGACCCGCTCCCAGATCGCTGCGGCCGAGGCGGTGGAGACCTGCTGGCCGACGATCATGGAGACGAGACCCTCGAACCCGCCGGCCTCGCTCCGCCAGGCGATGGGCCCGACCATAGCGTCGACCCGCGCCAGGGCCGGGTCGCTGGCCGCCAGCTCGGCGCGCCAGCGGACGAGGTCGTCGGGCGTGGGATGGTCGAGGCTCAGAGGGCGGCTCCCTTGGGCGCGGAGGGTGGATGCTGTATGCGCGCCGCCATGGCCTTCGTCACTCGCTTCGCGCCGTCGCCGACCGGCTACCTGCACAAGGGGCATGCCTACTCGGCCCTGACTGCATACCAGGCGGCGAAGGCGGCCGATGGCCGTTTCCTGCTGCGAATGGAGGATATCGACCGCACCCGCTGCCGGCCCGAGTACGAGACCGCTGTCCACGAGGACCTGGCGTGGCTGGGGCTGGAGTGGGAAACGCCGGTGCGGCGCCAGTCGGACCACTTCGACGACTACCAGGGCGCGCTGGAGCGGCTGCGCGGCATGGGCCTGCTCTACCGCTGCTTTCGCACCCGCAAGGAGGTGCTGGAGGACATCGGCCGGGCGCCTCACGGTCTGTCCGATGCGACATTGGAGCCCGAGGCGGATCCGGATCGGCCGTTCGCCTGGCGGCTGTCCCTCGAGCGGGCGCGGGCGCACCTCGGCGCGCGCTGGAACGCCCTGCGCTTCACCGACGAAGGCCAGGGCGTAGTCCAGGCGACGCCGGAGCTCGCCGGCGACGTGGTGCTGGGGCGGAAGGACGTGGGCGTCGCCTACCACCT
>DASPLM010000088.1:0-16583 GCA_035627575.1 Caulobacteraceae bacterium
GCGCAGGGACGGCAGTTCGACGCGGTGCTGCTGGACATCGACCACTCGCCACGAGCGCTGCTGAACGCCGCCCACGGCGGGTTCTATGCGGCTGACGGCCTGGGCCGAATGGCGCGGCAGATCAGGCGCGGCGGCGTCTTCGCCCTGTGGTCTGACGAGGCTCCCGACGCGGCATTCGAGCGCGCGCTGGCGCAGGTATTCGCCCACCATGCGAGCACGGTGGTGCGCTTCCCCAACCCGCTCACGGGCGAGGAGTCCAGCTGTACGATCTACGTGGCGCGCACCGCCTAGCGGCGGCCGACCTTGCCCGTGAAGAAGCCGGTCTCGCCCGCGACGACGACCTGGCAAGGCTGGCCGGAATCCTGAAGCGAACGCGCCTGCTTGTGGGCGGCGGCCTTGGCCTCGTCCTTGTTGGACGAGAGGCCAGTGTACTCACCGCCGCGTTCAACGGCCCAGGCGCCGTCGTGCGGCGCCACGGTCAGGACGATACGATCCAAGGGGTCTCCAACGCTGTCTGCGCTTCGCGGAACGGCGAAGCCAGACCCTTAACGCACTTGCCGGTCAAAGGCTCCCGCAAACTTCGCCGCGGGAGGCGGTTTTATCCGGACATATTGTCGGTAGGAGCGAGCTGGGCGATAGCTGGCGGCCCGTCATGGAGTGACCCTTGCCCGACCATCTTGCGCCGTTTGCCGCCTTTCAGGGCGACCGACTGCTCGCCCTGGGCCCGTTGCACGAGGTGGCGGCGGCCGCGAAACAGGCCGCAGAGTCTGACCCGACGAAGCCGGTCCTGGTGTTCGACGGAGAGACCGGGCGGCCGGTGGACCTCGATCTGCGCGGCGCGCTTCAGGAGGTGGTCGAGCGCCTGCCCGCGCCACCTCCCGCGCCACCGCGCGGCCCTGGCCGGCCCAGGCTCGGCGTCGTCGCCCGCGAGGTCACCCTGCTGCCCCGACACTGGGACTGGCTCGCCCGCCAACCGGGCGGAGCTTCCGTCGCCCTGCGCAAGTTGGTGGAGGAGGCGATCCGTGCCGGCGGCGGCGACGAACGGCGGCGCCGCGCCCAGGAAGCCGCCTACTGCTTCATGACCGCGATGGCCGGCGATCTGCCCGGGTACGAAGAGGCCTGCCGGACCCTGTTCGCCGCCGACCGCGACGGGTTCGAAGGGCGGACGGCGGACTGGCCTCCCGATGTGCGCGAGCACGCGCGGCGGCTGGCGGCGCTGTAGGCGCGCGAAAACGGCGCCGCCGCTGGCGACGCCGCTTCCAGTCCCCGGCGTGCGGCCCTAGTCGCGACCGCCCCGGCGTTCCTCCCGCGCCTGCTGGCGGGCGGCCCGGCCCGCTTCGCGGTCCTCTCTTCGCGCCTGGACCCGAGCGGGCCGTTCGGCCCTCCGCTCGGGGCGCGCTTCGGCCCGGCGCTCGACGGCCTGGGGTCGAGCTTCACGGTGCTCCGCAATTCGCTCGACGCGCTGTGGCTCCGGGCGCTCAGCGCGACGTTCGGCCCGGCGCTCGACCGCCCGGTCCGCCCGCGGGGAAGGCCGCGCCGCGCGTTCCGCCCGTGCCGCGCGCTGCTCGGTCAGGCGGGCCGTCCGCGTCTCGGCGGCGCGTTCGCGACGTTCCGCCGTTGCAGCGCGGACCCTCGGGGCTTCGCGGGCGGCCGCGGCGCGGCCGGGCTGCACGTCGCGGTAGGCCTGCTTGCGCTCCGCTCGGGCCGCCGCGCGGGCCGCGAGAAGGTCGCGGCGCGCCTCGGCCCGGCCCTCGCGCGTCGGATTGGCGGCGACGGCGGCCCGCTGTTCGGCGCGGGCGTCGCGATAGGCCTGCTGCCGATCCGTCCGGGCGGCCTGCCTGGCGGCCAGCATCTCGCGGCGGGTTTCGGCGCGCGGGGTGTCGTCCCGCGCCAGGGCGCGGCGGGTGGTGCGGGCCTCCGCGCGCTCCGCCAGACGCCCGGCCCGGGCATCCTGCCTGGCCTGGACGTCCTGCAGACGCTGACGGTTCAGCACCAGTTCGTCGCCACGCGCCATCTGCCGGCGCTCGGCTACGGTTAGCGCCGGCGGGGCATCGGAACTGCGGCGGGCCTGGCGCAGGTCCTGGCGCCGGTCGGCGCGCGCCTCGCGGAGATCCTGCATGCGCTCGCGGCGTTCCTGCGCGAAGTAGCGGCGGTCGCGGTCGTCGACCCTCTGGCGGTAGGCTTGCCATTGCGGCTGCTGCAGCGCGGCGCGTTGCAGGCGGGCCTGGCTGTCGTACAGGCGATCCTGGCGGGCCAGCCAACGGTCGCGATCCACTCGCCACCGGCGTTCGGCGCGGGCGGCGTCCAGTCGCGCCTCGCGCAGGGCGGCCGCCCGGTAGAGGTAGCGGCCGGCCCAGTCTGCGCGTTCACGGACAAAATCCACCGGCATGACCCGCCCGTAGGGGTCGTAAATCACCACCAGCACGCCGTCGTCGAAGCCGTAGCCGTAGCCGGCGTCGCGGACGAAGAACGGATAGTCCCCGTGCGGACCATAGTAGTAGTAGCGGTCGCCGCCATAGACCGGCTCGACGTCGAGCACCCAGCCGTCGGCCTCCCAGGCCCAATACTCGGTGTCGTCATAGGCGTAGCCATAGTCCGGCGGCACGTCGGCGAAGGCGTAGCTCAGCGCTGCGGCGCGCTCGGCCCAGGCGTAGGAGTCCACGGGATCGTTGACGTAGCCGACGGGCGCGGGCCGCGCGATCGGGAGGGCGGCGACCGGGGGCGCGGGCTCGAACAGGCCCACCTGGGCGGCCGGCAGCAGCGGCAGGGTCTCATTGTAGGGGGCTGGGCCGTAGTAGCGGTCGTAGGCGGCATAGCCGCCGACGCCGACGAGCGTGGCCCCGACGAGAACGGCGCCGATCTTGGCCGGCCCCGCGAGAAGCAGTGTCGTAAGCGGCATCTGAATGTTCTCCCGGTTGTTCCTGGTCGGGGGCATTAGATATGCCTGCACATGAATGCGCACTGAACCGCCGCGTTCCACTTCCGTTACTCTGGTGAATTCTCCACAAAGCGAAGCGTGTCTGTAAGCACGCCAAGATGGTCTCAGTGCGCGTCCGTAGATGCCGGAGCGAGTGCTGAAGGTCGTAAGGCCGAATGGCAAGCGGGCGGCCCGTGAGGGCCGCCCGTCAGCATCGCTGGCGTTTGGATCAGCTTGCGCCGCCCGGCTGCTCGGGCGTGGCCGGCGGGGGCGTCGACGGGGACGGCTCGGCGGGCAGGGTGCGCGTCGGCACCACGACCAGGGGCGCGGAGCTCTCCGGCGTGGGCGCAGACGAGGAAGGTGCGGGCGTGATGTTCACTGGCTCATACGGGCGCGGCGTGATGGGCGCGGCCGCCGGCGTCGCCCCTTCGGTGCGGGTCGCCGACGCGGCGCGACGGGCCGGCGCGGGAGCGGCTCGGCGAGCCGGCGCCGGCGTGGCGCGCGGCGCCGGGGCGGCGGCGCGTGCCACCGGGGCGGGTGTGGACGTTGCCTCTACCGGGGTCGGCGTCAGAGACTCACTGACCGCCAGCGGGGCCGCCGGGGCGGTGTCGGCGGCCATCAAGCGCGAGGTCGACTGGGCCTCTGCGGCGGCGACCTGGGTCTCGCCAGCGGTCCCTGCGCGCTCCCCGCTGCTCGTCAGCGCCCAGGCGCCCAGAGCGACGGCGACCACCGCCACGGGCGCGGCGGCCATCAGGATCATCTTGCTGCCATTCTTCTTCGGCGCCTTGCGGGCGTAGATCGGCACGATGGTCTCCTCCGAGACGGCTTCGTCACGGAAGGCGTTGTCCTGACTGAGGTTATTCGTCCGAACCTCGTCATGGGCGGTGGGCGTGAAACGCGTGTCCGCACTCGGGTCGGTGTAATTGATGGTCATTGGGTTCTCCGACTTAACAGCCAACTTCACAGTCGGAGCGGTAAACGAGACGGGACGGCGCAGGTTCCAAGAAAAGCTTCGCGAATTCTGTACGCTGGTCTGCATAGTTGCCCAAATCTGGTCTCAATAGGCCTGCCCACGTTCAAGATGTTCGGAAAGAATCGGGCGATATTGGGTCGGACGCCCGTAAGATTCTTAACGGCCGCGCCGGCCCATCTGTCGCATCCGTCCGCGCGGCCGCGGACTTGACCCGCCGCCGTCGCCTTGCGATCAGCATTTTCCCTTGTAGCGAGAGGCATGGCGGATGGGTCTGATTGCGCGGATCAAGCGCGAGGTGCGGTTCATCGGCTCGCTGCGGCGAGTGCTGAACGGCGTCAAGGGCATCGACCCCAACGGGCACGACCTGATCTGCGACGACTTCGAGAAGGCCGCCGACCGCTGGCCCGACAACATCGCCGTCATTTTCGAAGGCCGCCAGGTCACCTATCGCGAACTCGACGCCATGGCGAACCGCTACGCGCACTGGGCCAAGGGACGCAACATCCGGCGCGGCGAGACCGTGGCGCTGATGATGCCGAACAGGCTGGAGTACGTGGCGATCTGGCTGGGCCTGTCCAAGGTCGGCGTCGCCACGGCCCTGATCAACAACTACCTGACCGGCCGCGGCCTGGCCCACTGCCTGACGGTCAGCGGGGCGACTCACGTCATTGCCGACGCCGAAACGTGGCAGGCGTTCGAGGATGTGCGCGAGGCCGTCGGCCGCCCGGCCATGCTGTGGGTCCTGGGGCTGAAGGCGGACGAGGAGACCAGCGACCGGCGCGGCCTCGACACGGCCGTCAAGGGCGCCAGCGCCGTGCGGCCTGACCGACGGACGCGCGAGGACATCAAGGCCTCCGACGTGGCCCTGTACATCTATACCTCCGGGACCACCGGCCTGCCGAAGGCAGCCAAGATCACCCACGCGCGGGCCCAGCTGTACATGCGCGCCTTCGCCGCCAACACCCGGGCCAGGCCGGAGGACCGGCTCTACTGCGCCCTGCCGCTGTACCACTCGACGGGCGGCCTGTGCGGCGTGGGCGCGGCCCTGCTGACCGGCGCCGCCCTGGTGCTGCGCCGGCGCTTTTCGGCGGCCGCGTTCTGGCCGGACGTGGTGGACAACGGTTGCACCCTGTTCGTCTACATCGGCGAGCTGTGCCGCTACCTGGCGAACCAGCCGGAACATCCGCTGGAGCGGCAGCACAAGATCCGGCTCGCCTTCGGCAACGGCCTGCGTCCGGAGATCTGGTCGGAGTTCCAGAAGCGGTTCGCGATTCCGGAGATTCTCGAATTCTACGGCTCGACCGAGGGCAACGTCAGCCTGTTCAACTTCGACGGCAAGCCTGGCGCGATCGGTCGCGTGCCTCGCTACCTGCGCAACCGCCTCAACATTCGCCTAGTGAAGTTCGACCTGGAGAACGAGGAACCGGTGCGCGGCGCCGGCGGGCTGTGCGTGGAGGCTCGCCCGGGGGAGATCGGCGAGGCGCTGGGCGAGATCGGCCAGGATGCGCGTCACGCCTACACCGGCTACGCCGACAAGGCCGCGTCGGAGAAGAAGATCCTGCGCGACGTCTTCAAGCGCGGCGACGCCTTCTTTCGCACGGGCGACCTGATGCGCCAGGATGACGCCGGCTACCTCTATTTCGTCGATCGGATCGGCGACACCTTCCGCTGGAAAGGCGAGAACGTCTCCACCACCGAAGTGGCCGAGCGCCTGGCCGGCTTCCCCGGCGTGCGCGAGGTCACGGTCTACGGCGTTCCCGTGCCGGGCGCCGAGGGCAAGGCCGGCATGGCCGCCCTGGTCACGGACCCCGGATTCGAGATCGCCGCCCTGAAGCAGCACGTGGACCACGAGCTGCCCGCCTACGCCCAGCCCGTCTTCATTCGCCTGCAGCAGGACATGGAGACCACCGGCACCTTCAAGTACACCAAGACGGGATTGGTCGCGGACGGCTTCGCGCCGCCGGACTCCAAGGACAAGATCTTCTACCGGCACCCTGAGAAGGGCTATGTCCGGCTGGACAAGCGCGCGCTGGAGAAGCTGAAGGCGGGCGAACTGAAGCTTTGAGGCGCCGCACGCGCCGGGGATGCACATGCGCGACAGCCTGACGTTCTACATCGGCGGCCAATGGGTCGATCCCGTCGAGCCGCGCACGATTGACGTGGTCAACCCCGCGAACGAGGAAGTCTTCGGCCGTGTCGGCCTGGGCGGGCCCGAGGACGTGGATCGGGCTGTGCGTGCGGCGCGCAGGGCATTCGAGACCTTCTCCCAGACCTCGCGGGACGAGCGCATCGCCCTGCTCGAGCGCGTTATCGAAGCGTACCAGGCCAGGGCCGACGACCTCGCCGCCGCCATCACCCAGGAGATGGGCGCGCCCGCGACCCTGTCCCAGAGGGCCCAGGTCCCCACCGGGCTGATGCACCTGTCGACGGCGCTGCAGGTGCTCAAGGGCTACGATTTCGAGCACGCGCGAGGGTCCACACTGATCGTGCGCGAGCCGATCGGCGTCTGCGGCTTCATCACGCCGTGGAACTGGCCGCTGAACCAGATCGCGACCAAGGTCGCTCCGGCGCTGGCGACAGGGTGCACCATGGTGCTGAAGCCGTCGGAGGTGTCGCCGTTCTCGGCCATCGTCTTCGCCGAGATCCTCGATGCCGCCGGCGTGCCCGCGGGCGTGTTCAACCTGGTGAATGGCGACGGCCCGACGACCGGAGCGGCGATCTGCTCCCATCCGGACGTGGACATGGTCTCGTTCACGGGCTCGACCCGCGCCGGGATCGAGGTCGCCCGCGCCGCCGCGCCGACGGTCAAGCGGGTGCACCAGGAACTGGGCGGCAAGTCGCCCAACGTGGTGCTCGAGGGCGCCGACGTGGCCAGGGCCGCGACCGCCAACGTCCGCGCCCTGATGAGCAACTCGGGTCAATCCTGCAACGCGCCGACGCGCCTGCTGGTCCCCCGCGCGCATCTGGCCGAGGCGGAGGAAGCGGCGCGCGCCGCCGCGGAAGCCACCGTCGTCGGCGACCCCGCCGGCAAGGCGCACATGGGTCCGGTGGTCTCGGACGTGCAGTGGTCGAAGATCCAGGAGTTGATCCAGGCCGGGATCGCCGAGGGCGCCAGACTGGTGACCGGCGGCCCGGGCAAGCCTGACGGCCTGGAGCGCGGCTACTATGTGCGCCCGACCGTTTTCTCGGGCGTGACCAACGACATGCGCATCGCCCGCGAGGAGATCTTCGGACCGGTGCTGGTGATCCTGCCCTACGATAGCGAGGAAGAGGCGATCCACATCGCCAATGACACGCCCTATGGCCTGGCCGCCTATGTGCAGGGCGAGCCGGCCGACGCGCGCCGGGTGGCCGCCCGCCTTCGGGCCGGCCAGGTGAACATCAACAACGCCCCTCTCGACGCCGGCGCGCCCTTCGGCGGGTACAAGCAGTCGGGCAATGGCCGCGAATGGGGCGAGCACGCCTTCGCCGAGTTCCTCGAAGTGAAGGCCGTGCTGGGCGGCGCCGACGTGCAGGCGGCCGAGTAGGCGGTCAGGCCAGCCGGCCCGCGGCTTCCTCGCCGACCGCCAGCGAGGCCGTAAGGCCGGGGCTCTCGATCCCGAACAGCGCCACCAGCCCCGGCAGGCCGTGGTCGTCGGCGTCGGCGATGACGAAGTCTGGCTGTGGCTCGCCCGGACCGTGCAGCTTCGGCCGGATTCCCGCGTAGTCGGGGCTGAGCGCCCCGTCGGGCAGGGCCGGCCAGAAACGGCGTATGTAGGCGTAGAAGCCTTGCGCCCGGTCGGCGTTCACATCGTACTCCTCGGCCTGGACGAACTCGAGATCGGGCCCGAAGTGGGCCTGGCCGCCCAGGTCGCGCTTGTAATGCACGCCCAGCGCGCCAGGGATGGGCGGCGGGTAGACCAGCCGCCGGAAGGGCGCCTTGCCGCGCAACAGGAAATAGCTGCCCTTGCCGTAGTGCAGTTCCGGGATGCGGTCGGCCGGGAATCCTTCCACCGCGGCCGCGCAGGACTGGGCGCCCAGGCCCGCGGCGATGACCAGGGAACGCGCGGTCAGGGTCGCCGGCGCTTCGCCGCCTGCACGCAGGCTGAAACCGCCCCCGTCCAGAGGTGTCGCCCGCTCGAAGGGCGTGCCCAGCACCACCACCCCGCCGGCGTTCTCGATTTCGCCCTGCAGGGCCAGCATGTAGGCGTGGCTGTCGAAGACGCCGCTTTCGGAGGAGAGCAGGGCCTCGACGGCGTTGACCTCCGGTTCGAGCGCCCGCGCCTGGGCGCCGGTCAACCGCTCGATTCCCTCCACCTGATTGATCGCCGCCTGCTCGGCGATGCGGTCGAGCAATGGCGTCTCGGCCGCTTCGGTAGCCACGACCAGTTTGCCGCAGCGGTCGTAGGCGACCCCATGGCTGTCGAGAAAGGCATAAAGTGCGCGCCGGCCCTCGACGCACAGCCGGGCCTTGAGCGAGCCGGTGGGGTAGTAGAGCCCGCCGTGGATGACCTCGGAATTGCGCGAGGATATGCCTGCGCCGATGTGGTGCTCGCGATCGATCACCAGGACCGACTGGCCGCGGCGCGCAAGAGCATAGCCCGTGGCGAGGCCGACGGCGCCTGCGCCGACCACAACGGCGTCGAAATCAAAACTGCTCATCGTCGCCGAGCCTAACGCGTTTCGGGCGCCTGCGGTCCGCACAAAAGAAAACCGGCCGGGGGCGCCCCCGGCCGGCTCTCGAACAGCCCCTTGGAAGAGGTCGCGCCCTAGTACTTCAGGCGCAGGGTCACGCCGACGGTGCGCGGTGCGCCCAGGAAGGCGTTGTAGGTGCCGCTGTCCGTAGCGGGATTCCCGGTGAAGGTGCCCTGCAGCGGCGCGTTGAAGACCACCTGGTAGTACTCCTCGTCGGTGAGGTTGTTGCCCCACACTTCGATGGTCCACGTCTCGTCCGCGGCGCCGAAGCCAATGCGGCCGTTCAGCAGGGCGTAGGAGTCCTGCATGCCCAGCGGAAGCAGGTCCGACTTGGTGTTGTACTCGCTCATCCACTTCGCCGAGAGGCTGAGCAGCATGCGCAGGTTGTCGCCGATGTCGCGGTCGTAGGTGCCGGACAGAGAGGTCGACCACTCGGGCGCGAAGGCCAGCTGCTCGCCCGGCAGGAACGCCAGGGCGGCGAAGTTGGACGGCCGGGTCAGGTCCGCGGCGGTGAAGTTGTCGATCTGAGTGTCGGAGTAGGTGACGCCGCCCGAGAACGACAGGCCTTCGACGGGCGAGAACCAGACGAAGTCCGCATCGACGCCCTTCGAGGTCACGCCGGGGATGCTCTCCACCGTGAAGGAGGTGCCGAGGAAGGCGTTCAGCTGGAAGTCCTCGAACTCCTGGTAGAAGGCCGTGGCGTTGAGCAGCAGGCTGTTGCCGAACCAGGTCGTCTTCACGCCGAGCTCGTAGCTGTCGACCGTCTCCGCCGGGAAGAAGGTGTCGGCCACCGGGATCACGCCGGCGCCGCCGGAGGGGGTGCCGTTCGAGCTCTGGATACGATCCAGGTTGAAGCCGCCGGCCTTGTAGCCGCGGGCGTACGAGCCGTAGACCATGACGTCGTCGGTCGCCTTCCAGGCGAGCTTGACGGTGCCGCTCAGATTCTCGTCTTCGAAGCTCTGCCGCGTGATCAGGCCGTCGAAGAACGGGTTCGCCCAGGGCAGGCAGCCCAGGCCGACCACGCTTTGAACGACGCTGGTCGCCTGCGGCACGGTGGCGCCGACGCCGACCAGGCCCGCGACGATGTTGGCCTGGTTGCCGATGGCGCCGGCGCAGGCGGCGCCGTTGGTCCCGGTGTTGTTGAAGATCGAGGTGACCGCCTTCTCATCCATCGTGTAGCGCAGGCCCACGGTCAGCTCGAGCGCGTCCGTGAAGCGGTAGCTGTTGTTGGTGAAGAAGGCCGTGGTCTCGGAGGTCTGCGAATAGACGTCCTGGATGCCGTCGCCCGCGGCGTAGCCGGGGCCCACCGGGCCGGGCGCGCCGAACAGGCAGAGCGGGTTGAAGCCGGCGCCGGTGAAGCACTGGAACCGGTTCGGGTTCGGCGTGACGCCGAAGGGCGCGAGGCCCGCCGTCAAGCGGTAGGAGAGGAAGCTCTGGTAGTCCTCGCCGTAGATGAAGGTGTCGCGGCGAACCAGGTCTTCGGTGTTGAAGAAGGCGCCGACCAGCCAGTCGAAGCGGTCGGTGCTCCCGGCCAGGCGCAGTTCCTGGCTGAAGAAGTCGAACTTGACGCCGTTGTTGCCGTCGTTGTCGCGGTACGAGATGTCGGCGCCGGAGAAGTCGAGGTCGGCGCCATTCTGGATTTCCCATTCCCGCATGGCGGTGATGGAGGTCAGGGTCGCGCCGCCCAGTTCTTCGAGATCTAGGTTCGCCTCGACGGACACGCCCTTGTCCTCGATGTCCTGGTCGGTATCGCGGTTCGAATAGGCGACGCGGTCGAACGGATCGGCCGGGTTGGCGATGCCGTCGCCGTCAGCCAGCAGGTCGATGAAGCCGGCGGTGGAGCCCGGCGTGCTCGGCGTGGAGATCTGCACGGCGGCGCAGCAGTTCTCTTCGCGCTTGGTGTAGTCGGCGATGAAGCGCAGGTCGAAGTTGTCGCTCGGCTGGAACAGCAACTGGCCGCGGGCGGTCCAGAAGTCTTGATCCTGGTCCTCCTCGAGGGTGCGCGGGCCGTCGCCGGTGTCCACGTCGTAGAAGCCGTCGCGCGAGCGGCGCGCAACGTAGAGCCGGCCGGCGAGCACGTCGTCGACGATCGCGCCCGTGACCGAGGCCGAGGCTCCCAGTGCGCCGTAGTTGCCGGCCGTCGCTTCAAGTTCGACACCGTAGTCGAACGAGGGGGCCTCGGTGATGATGTTGATGACGCCGGCCGAGGTGTTCTTGCCGAACAGCGTGCCCTGCGGGCCCTTCAGGATTTCGATGCGCTGCAGCTCGCCGAGGTCGCCGAAGCTGACGCCGTTGCGGGGACGGTAGACGCCGTCGATCACCACGCCGACCGAGGACTCGAGGCCCGGGTTGTCGCCGACGGTGCCGACGCCGCGGATGCGCGCGGTGGTCGAGGATTCGTTGGTGGTCGAGGTGACGGTCAGGCCCGGCGTAAGGATCTGCATGTCCTTGATGTCGGAGACGCCGCTGTTCTCAAGCTGGGCCTGGGACAGGGTCGTGACCACGATCGGCACGTCCTGAAGGCTCTGCTCGCGCTTCTGCGCGGTCACGATGATCTCGTCGACCGAGGTGACTTCCTGGGCCTGGGCTGCGCCGGCGGCGACGGCGGTCAGAACCGCAGCGGACGCAGTGGCGCGAAGAAGTTTGGTGAAGCGCATTTCCTACCCCGACATATGCGACCCGCTTGAGTGCGAGACCGCGTTGAATTGGTCCGTTCGAATCCCGAAGCCCTGACAAACGAGATTCCGACTGAATCGCAGTAACTCAGCCACCCCGTCGCCACAAGTATGGCGAAGCCCCGCAAACCATTGCCGAGTAACGGTGTGACAGAAGTGATACAGCGGTAAAGGTTACGCTACGGAAGCTTCTTTCGCCCGTCGGCGGGCCTACTTTCGGCGCCTTTCGCCGAGCGCGGGAGTCGGCGCAGGGACGCCGAAAGCGCTTGTGCCCGCGGCCAGGAATGCCGATCTGCCGATCATGCCCGTCAGTTCCGCCTTCACCCCCGAGTCCCGCTTCCCGTCCCTGGGGCCCGAATTCGCCGATCCCGTGCGTCCTGCCGAGTTTCCTGCCCCGGCGCTTCGCTACCGCAACGACCGGGCCGCGGGGGCCCTGGGCCTCGACAGCCTGGACGACGCGGAGTGGATGGCCGCCTTCGGCCGGTTCGAGCCCTTGGCGGACACGGATTTCCCGCCGCTGGCCAAGCGCTACCACGGTCACCAGTTCCGGTCGTACAACGCCGAGCTCGGGGACGGGCGCGGCTTCCTCTTCGCCCAGCTGCGCGAGGACAAGACCGGGCGCCTGATCGACCTCGGCACCAAGGGGTCGGGCCAGACGCCCTGGTCGCGCAACGGGGACGGCCGGCTGACGCTGAAGGGGGCTGTGCGGGAGGCCTTGGCCAGCGAGATGCTGGAGGCTCTGGGCGTTCCCACCGGCCGCACCCTGTCCGTGGTCGAGACCGGCGAGGCGCTGGTCCGCCACGACGAGCCGAGCCCGACGCGCGGCGCGGTCCTGGTGCGCAGCCTTTGGAGCCACATCCGCTTCGGCACCTTCCAGCGTCACGCCTATTTCGACCGCCGGGATCTGCTCGCCCGACTGATCGACCATGTGGTGGAAATTTACTATCCGCGCCTGGCGGACACGCGGGGCGAGGAGAGGGTGGTCACCCTGCTCCACGCCATCGTCGGCCGTTCGGCGCGCCTGGTCGCCCGCTGGATGGCCGCGGGCTTCGTGCACGGGGTGCTGAACACCGACAACCTGAACATCACCGGCGAGAGCTTCGACTACGGGCCCTACCGGTTCCTGCCCTGGTACGAGCCCGGCTTCACGGCGGCCTACTTCGACGAGACCGGCCTCTACGCCTACGGACGCCAGCCGGAGGCGGTGTTCTGGAACCTGCAGCAGTTGGCGGCGTGCTTCGCCCTTGTGGTGGAGGATCACGCACCCCTTATCGACGCACTGAACAGCTATTCCGACGCCTACCATGACGCCTTGCGCGACGCTTTCACGGCCCGCCTGGGGCTGAAGCGGCGGACGCCGGATGAGGACACGGCCCTGACCGTCTCGGCGCTGCACCTGCTGCAGACCGGCGGCGAAGCGCTGCGCTGGGAGCCCCTCTTCTTCGACTGGTTCGGCGGCAAGACGTCGGAGCCCCGCGCCATGGCGTCCGCCCGTGCGCCTCTCTACGCCGGAGAGGCCTTCGAAGCCTTCCGCGCCGTACTGGAGCCGTACGAACCGGCCAATCCCCTCGCGGTGGTGAAGCCCTACTTCCGCCGGGCCGACCCTGAGGAGATGCTCTATCCTGAAATCGAGGCGATCTGGGCCGACATCGCCGAGCGGGACGACTGGTCGGCCTTCCACGCCAAGCTGGCGCGGGTGGAGACCGCCCGCAAGGCATACGGCCTCGATCCTTGGGTCTGATGCTGCCATGCGGCGGTCGCGCGCCGCCGATGATGCATGCGAGGATGTCGGCGTTGGTCGGGGACCGGGCGCCGCCGTCCGCCGTCGGCTGCACCGTCGCTCGTCCAGGAGACCTCCCATGCCCGCCAACGCCTCCGCCGCCCGCGCCTTCCACGACCTGCATCGTGAAGGCCTGCTGATCCTGGCCAACGCCTGGGACGCCGGGTCGGCCCGCCTGATCGAGAGCCTGGGCGCAAGGGCAATCGCCACCACCAGCTGCGGAGTCGCGTGGTCCCACGGCTACCCGGACGGAGACATCCTTCCGGCGGACCTGGCGGTGGCGACCGTGGCCTCGATCGCGCGCACCGTGCGGGTCCCGGTCACGGCCGACATCGAGGGCGGCTACGCCGACGATCCGGCCGACGTCGGCGGCTTCGCAGCGCGAATCGTCGACGCCGGCGCGGCGGGGGTGAACATCGAGGACGGACCGGCATCGGTCGACCTGACCTGCCGCAAGATCGAAGCCGTACGGGCAGCGGCGGACCAGGCCGGCGTCGCCCTGTTCATCAACGCGCGCACCGACGTGTACCTGCGGGGGCTGGCGCCGGAAGGCGAGCGCGTGGCGGAAACCCTGGCCCGCGCTGCCCGCTATCGCGACGCCGGGGCCAGCGGCCTGTTCGCGCCCGGCATCGTCGATCCCGAC
Source organism: Caulobacteraceae bacterium (assembly GCA_035627575.1). Lineage (GTDB taxonomy): Bacteria > Pseudomonadota > Alphaproteobacteria > Caulobacterales > Caulobacteraceae > JAEZEZ01. The sequence continues at coordinate 13,663 of DASPLM010000088.1, forward strand.
GAGATCCGCGCGGTGGTGCTTGGCGCCGGGCTGCCCCTGAACGTGATGGCGCGTGCGGGCCTGCCGGAGGCGGCAGGTCTCGAAGCGCTCGGGGTGCGCCGCCTGAGCAGCGGCGGCGACCTGGCCGAAGCGGTGTACGGACGGCTGCGCGACCTCGCCTCCGCCTTCCTCTCCAGCGGCGACTCCGAGCCGCTGGGGCATGGCGCCATGAGCTATCCCGACCTGAACGCCCTGATGTCGCGGTAGCGTGCGCCGTCGCTCCGCAGCCCCTACATCAGGACGGGGATGCCGGAGCAGCCGATGAACACGTCGACAGACCGCGTCTGGATCCAGGTGAGGTCGCAGAAGGAGCGCCTGCCCGCGCTCTATGGCGAGATCGATTTCCAGGCCGTGCCGGAGCGCTTCACCGACGACCCTGCGCTCAGCATCACGCCCAGGCCCGTCTTCTGTGGACCGGCGCCCACGGCCGAGCAGATTGAGCTGGTCCGCGCCTACACCATGATGGGCGACGTGGTCGCCGACGCCTATGCCGCGCTCATGCCCGAGCATGGTTTCCGCGGCCTGATCGGGATGCTGGAGGACGCCTGCGCGCGGGGCGTGGCGAGCGTGCGGGACGCGCCGCCGGAACTCGTCGCCTTCCTCCGCGACATGGAGCGGACCCCCGCCTGGGTCGACATGAAGCTGGTGCGGGAGGGCGCCCGGCTGGAGCGCAACTCGGCGGCCAACATCGCGCCCATCGCCATCCGCGGCACCTTCGTCGCCACCTTCCTCAACAAGTACGCGGCCCTGCCCATGGCCCTCACCGGGCAACTCAGCAGCGGGGCGGCGGCGCGGCGGGTGAAGGAGACCGCGAGCTTCTTCACCACCACTGTCCTGCCGGGCGCCCTGAACCGCTACGGCGCCGGTTTCAGGGCCGCGGCGATGGTGCGCCTGATGCACTCGATGGTGCGGTTCAACGCCCTGAGGCGATCCGACGCCTGGGACTCGCGCATCTACGGCGTGCCGATCCCGCAGGTGGACCAGATGCCGGCCGGGCTCATTCCCGTGGTGATCATGGCCTCACGGGCGCTGGAGCAGGGCCGCACCAGCTTCACGCCCGAGGAGCGCGCGCGGGTCGAGTTCAGCCGCTATCGCTGCTTTCTGCTCGGCTTGCCCGAAGACCTGCTGGCGGACACGCCCGAGCGGATCGTACAGATCATGGCCGCCCGCAACACGACCCTGCGCGAGGCCTTCGACGACGAGATCTGCGGCGAGCTGATCCGGGGCACGCTCTCGGCCTACCTGGGGCCCGACGAGAGCCTGCGCAGCCGCCTCCACGACGACCTTGAGAAGCGCTTCTCCCGCGTATTCTTCGTCCGCACCTTCCTGCAGGGCGACTACAGGCGCGCCGCCGCCATGGGCATCGAGACCACCCCTGCGGACCTGGCGGCCTATGCCGCCGTGGCCGGCGCGGCGATGGGGAACCTGACCGCCTACCGCGCCGCCATGCGAACGCCCGTGTTGCGGGCCCTGGCCGACCGCGTGCTGGTGATGCGCCTGCAGCAGCAGTTGAAGCGCTACGGGCAGGCCGAGTACGCGAGCGACCACGCCAGCTATCGGTCGGGCGGGACGGCAGCAGCCTGACCGCGGCCGCGCAAAGTTGCTTGGCGGCCCGGGAGGGACTCGAACCCCCGACCTTAGCTTTAGGAAAGCTCTGCTCTATCCGGCTGAGCTACCGGGCCACGCGGCGTTCCCATAGCGCGTGCGCGCGATCGATCAAAGGCGCCAGTCGTCGCGGAGCCGATTGTGGTTAAGAGCCGTTAAGCTACAACATCTTGCCGTGAACAAAGCCCGAATCGTATGAGGTCGCCGATTCGGTCATGATTCGTTTCGCGCCTGTTCCGCCACGACGCCGCCCGGCGTTAACCCGCTGATCGCGGAACGAAATGTCGCGCTTGCCGTATATCGGTGAAATGCCCACGTTGGATTCATGAGCGACCGCACGACCGGTCAGGCGCCGTCGAAGCTGACGGCGGTTCTCGGGCCGACCAACACGGGCAAGACCCACCTCGCCGTGGAACGCATGCTCGGTCACGCCTCGGGCATGATCGGCCTGCCGCTGCGCCTGCTCGCGCGCGAGATCTACGACCGCATCGTCAAGCTGCGCGGCGCGCGCGCCGTGGCCCTGATCACCGGCGAGGAGAAGATCGTCCCGCCCAGGCCGCACTACTTCGTCTGCACCGTCGAGGCCATGCCGCTGAACCGCGAGGTCGAGTTCCTCGCCATCGACGAGATCCAGCTGTGCGCCGACCCCGAGCGCGGCCACGTCTTCACCCAGCGCCTGCTGCACGCGCGCGGCAAGTACGAGACCATGTTCCTGGGCAGCCAGACCATGGCGCCGCTTATCCGGCACATGCTGCCCGACGCCCAGATCGTCTCGCGCGAGCGGTTCTCGACGTTGAACTATGCCGGATCGAAGAAGTTGACCCGCCTGCCGCGGCGCACGGCGGTGGTCGCCTTCTCGGCCGACCAGGTCTACGCCATCGCCGAGCTGATCCGTCGCCAGCGAGGCGGGGCCGCCGTAGTCATGGGCAGCCTGAGCCCCCGCACGCGCAACGCCCAGGTCGAACTCTACCAGTCCGGCGAAGTCGACTTCCTGGTGGCGACCGACGCCATCGGCATGGGCCTGAACATGGACGTGGACCACGTCGCGTTCGCGGGCCTGCGCAAGTTCGACGGCAAGCGCACGCGCTGGCTGCACGCGCCCGAGATCGCCCAGATCGCCGGCAGGGCCGGGCGGCACGTCCGCGACGGGACCTTCGGCGTCACGGGCGAATGCACCGAGATGGACGAAGACCTGGTCGCGTCCGTCGAGAACCACCGGTTCGAGCCGGTCGCCGGCGCCGAGTGGCGCAACGGGGCGCTGGACTTCGACAGCTTGC
>DASPLM010000089.1:0-7083 GCA_035627575.1 Caulobacteraceae bacterium
AGCAGGGAGTCCGCGTCCATCGAACAGACCACGGGCGCGCGCGAGACGTTGAGCCCCGCGTTCAGCGCGTCGGCCTTGCCGCCGTTCTCCTTGTCGACCACCACCAGTCGCGCCTGGGTGGGCGAGGTGTAGATGGCCCGGATCGGCCGATGTGGACACGGGGTGTCGTAGAACCGTTCCGTCTCGACCAGATCGAACGCCTCCTTCAGCGCGTCCAGCATCCTGTCTTTTGAGCCGTCGTTGATCACGACGACTTCGAACGCCGGGTATTGCAGGCTGAGCAGCGACCGGACGCTCTGCACGATCGACAGTTCTTCGTTGTAGCCGGGGACCAGGAGTGAGATCGGCGGCGCCGCATCGGCAAAGCGCCGCCATAGCTGGTCGGCCGCCCCGACGTGTTCCTTCATCAACACGCTGCCGGCCACGCCGAGCTGCGCCAGGTGGAGCAGCTGCTGGAGCAGGCCAAGGCCGATGATCACGGTGGCGACCCCTTCGGCGACCGCGACCGCCCCGGGCTCCCAGGCGAGCATCAACCCGCTCCGCCGCCACTGAGCATGAAGCCGGCGACCCGCCGCGGACGCGAGCCGCCCGTCTCGACCACATGCTTCAGCGTTCGCCGCCCCGTGGCCGCCATGCGCAGCAGAGCTCGGCCGGCATTGACCCGCACCGTCCAGACATCGTCGTCGAGCAGTTCGGCGAGGCGGCCCGCCTGCGACGCTGACCGGCAGAGGGCCACCGCGCTGGCGGCTTCGCTACGCACTTCCCAGTCGGGAGACGCCAGGGCGTCGGCGAGGAGGTCGTCGGTCAAGCACTGGGTGAACCTGCCCAAGCCGCGCAGCGCAGCCGCCCGGATTCGCGGATTTTCTTCGGACTGGGCGAGCCTCATGAGCGCGGGCGCGGCGGCGGTGCGCCCGCTTGCGGCGATGGACTCCACGAGCTTGAGGCGGACCGGTTCGCTGACGACCGGGTCCAGCGCGTAGGGAATGGCTTTCGCAGGATCGCGCGCCGCGATCTGCCCGGCCAGCTCCAGTCGGTCCAGGGTTCGCCCGCGGGACCGATAGGCGTCCCGGGCGATGTCGATCAGGGCGACATCCTCGCCCAGCGCCCAGAGGCTCTTCCAGGCGGCGAGGCTGATCGTCGGGTCGGCCTCCTGGCTGATCGTCCTCAGGGCGTCGCTGGTATCCTGACCCGGGAACACCTTCAGGGCTTCGATGGAGCACTGGCGGCTCCGTTTCGACCCATGTCGCGCCGACGCCAGCAGCTGGCCGTGCAACCCGCCCTGCCGGAGCGCAGCGGCGATGCGTTCGACCTCTTCCCCGCGAAGGACCTCCGTCAGGGCGGCCAGACTCTCGGCCACCCGTGAAACCGCCCGGCGGCCGCCGGGCAGAACGACCGCCGGCGCCTTGGCGTCGACAAGGTCCAGCAGGGCGGTCTGGATGCGCCGGTGCTCGCGCGCGCGGCGGCGTTCGATGGCCTCTCGAAATCGACGGACGAGGATGAGCTGAAGCATCCACGCGACGGCGGCGGCGACCAGCACGATGGACAGCCACCAGATCGTCATGGCGGGGTGCATCAGAACCTCCGCGTGAAGGCCACGGTCGCCTCCCGACGGGTCGAACCGTCGCTCCTGTCCTCGTGCAGCACGCCGACGCGCCCATCCAGGCGGTCGTTGAAGCGCCAGCGGGCGGCGAGCCCCGTCGCCTGCACGTCGAGCGTCCGCCCCTCCGACGACTCCGGCGCGTCGGCATAGCTGGCTTCGAGCCGGAGCCGGTCGGTCGCCTCCATGCCGCCACGGACCAGGAAGCCGCTGCGGTTGTCGCCGTTCTCGTCCCGCGTGACGATCCAGCGTCCTTCAAGGTCGACACGGCCCCGACTCCAGGTCAGCCCCGGCCGCACCGTCTCGACGTCTCCGAGGGGATACCGCGACCAACGGGCGTCGGCCACGGCCCGCAGCCCGCCGCCGCCGAAGGCGACCTCGGGCCCGGACAGGCCGCCGGCGACGGAAACCTGCGCCCGGTGATCCGCATCGGGCGCCCCTCCCAGCGAGACCCAGCCGCTCCAGCCGCCGAAATCGCGCGCGGCCGTTCCTTCCACGTAGACGTCGATCCGCCCGAACCGCTCGGTACGCTCGATGCCGAGCGCGATGCTGCCCCTGCCCTGCCGCCGGCCAATGGCGAGGCCCTGGCTGTTCCAGCCCTCCCGTCCGCCGGACAGGTCGCTGGCCGTTCCCCAGATGTCGAGGCGCCACGGCAGGTCCGCGCCCTCTAGCGGTCGATCGAGCTGGCGGACGAAGTCGGCCCCCTCCGCATGGCCGGCCTCGGCCAACGGCGTCGCCAGGGCGAGCGCCGTGCGCCGGTCCCGCCGTGCCGCTGCGACGCGGGCTCGAGCCAGGGTCACGTCGGCGTAGACCGGGGAGAGAGCCTGCGCGCGATCAAGGACCTCCGCCGCCTCGTCGAGACGCCCCGCGCCGTAAAGCGCCAGACCGTACTGCAGCAGAACGTCGGCGTCGTTCGGACGCAGCTCCGCCGCTCGCCGCAGCAGCGGCAGAGCCTTCGACAGGTCTCCGTTGCGCCGGGCTTCCACACCCGCATCGTAGAGCGCCCGCGAGTCCTCGGCCGGCGCGGCCGCCGCCGGGAGCTGGTCGAACATCATGTCCTGCGGCCCGGGGAGCAGATGGCCCTCAGTTCACGCACCAGATCGGCGGGGCTGAAGGGCTTCAGGACATAGGCCGCGACGTTGAGGCTCCGCGCCATCTCCAGGTCGGCTGCGCGCTTCAAGGCGGAGACCACGACGATCGGGAGCCCCTTCAGGGTCTCGTCGGCGCGGATGCGCCGCATCGCCTCGAAGCCGTCCACCACGGGCATGAACACGTCCAGGACCAGGATGTCCGGTCGCCGCCCCTGCAGCCGTTCGAGCAGCCGCTCGCCGTCGCCGACGCACTCGACGCGGTAGCCGGCGGCGCCGAGGGACCGCTCCATCAGCATCTGAATCAATGGGTCGTCGTCGGCGACGAGGACGAAGGGTTCGCTCGAGGCGTTCCGGGCTCCGCAGCCCGTTTCGGTCTGGAGACCCATGTTCTCCCCCGGCGTTGGGTCGCCGCCCGGCGGGCGGCTGGACCCAGGAGGAACGTCCGAACCCCGAAACGGCTCACGCCCCTGAGGGGAAAATCGTGGTTAACGAAGGGTTTGCGAGGCGCTTCCTGTGCTAAGGTCCGGCTTCGCCTGACCTTTCCCGGTCGCGAGCGCCCCGCCCGCTACAACCTGCGGCGGGCGTCCTTCAGGATCTCGCGCGCCGCGTTATGTCCAGGCGCGCCCGTGACGCCGCCGCCGGGGTGGGTTCCGGAGCCGCAGAGGTAGAGGCCCGGCACCGGCGAGCGGTAGTTGCCGTGCCCCAGGGTCGGGCGTGCGGAGAACAGCTGGTCCAGGGTCAGCTGGCCGTGGAAGATGTCCCCGCCGACCAGGGCCAGCTTGCGCTCCAGATCCAGCGGCGTCAGCGCCATGCGGCCGATGACGGAACTGGCGAAGCCGGGCGCCATCCTGTCCACCGTGGCGATCATCAGGTCGGCGACCTCGTCGCGGTGGGCGTCCCAGCTGCGACCGCCGTCCAGTTCGGGCGCCACGTGCTGGCAGAACAGGCTGGCCACGTGCTGGCCGCTCGGGGCCAGGGTGTCGTCCAGGGTCGAGGAGATGACCATCTCGACGATGGGCTCTTTCGACCAGCCGGTCTGGCGGGCGTCCATGTAGGCCTGTTCCATGTAGCGAAGGCTGGGCGCCACGATGATCCCGGCGGTGTGGTGGTCGCCCGGTTCGGGCAGGCAGGTGAAGCGCGGCAGTTCGGACAGGGCCACGTTCATGCGGAAGGTCGCCGAACCCGAGCGGTAGCGGTTCATCCGCTCGCGGAAGTCGTCGGACAGGTAGGCCGGATCGACCAGCTTCTGGAACAGCAGGCGCGGGTGGATGTTCGACACGACGCGGCCGGCCATGATGGCGTCGCCGTCGTCGGTGACCACGCCCACGGCCTTGCCCTCGCGCACCAGCACCTCGCGGACGGACTTGCCGGTGACGATCTCGACGCCCTGCTCCTCGCAGGCGCGCGCCATGGCCTGGGTGATCGCGCCCATGCCGCCGATGGCGTGGCCCCAGGCGCCCTTCTTGCCGTTCACCTCGCCGAAGACATGGTGCAGCAGGACGTAGGCGGTGCCGGGCGTATAGGGACTGGCGTAGGCGCCGACGACGCCGTCGAAGCCGTAGGCCGCCTTGATCGGATCGCTCTCGAACCAGCCGTCCAGCCAGTCGCCGGCCGACTGGGAAAACAGCGCCAGCAGGTCGCGCCGCGCCGTCGTATCCAGCTTCGACAGCTTGCCGCCGATGGAGACCGACTTCAGCAGCTCGGGAATGGCCTCGACGAACGAGCCCTCCACGGCGTTGGGCGGGGTGACCAGGATCAGCTCGCGCAGGACGTCGGCGATGACGTCCAGCCGCTGGCCGTAGGCGTCCAGTCGCTCGGCGTCGCGAGAGCTGAACTTGGCCACCTCGGCCCTGGTGATCCCCTCGCCGACGCAGAGGTAGCTGCTGTCGTCCAGCGGCAGGAAGTTGGACATCTTCCGCTCGACCACCTTCAGCCCGTGGCGCGGCAGGTCGAGGTCGCGGATGACCTTGGGGTTCAGCAGGCTGACCGTGTAGCTGGCCACCGAGTTGCGGAAGCCGGGGTGGAACTCCTCGGTCACGGCGGCGCCGCCGACCACCTCGCGTCGCTCCAGCACGGTGACCTTCAGCCCGGTCCTCGCAAGGTAGTAGGCGCAGACGAGGCCGTTGTGGCCGCCGCCGATGATGACGATGTCGGTTTCGCGCATGGTCAGGCGGCCTTCACGGGCGGGTGGTCGAGATTCGCTTCGGGGATCGCATCACGCAATCTGCGCGCAAATGCGGCAAGGCACACCTCGCTCGGCCCCAGCGGGCCGGAGACGTAGCTGGACGACATCATCCCCTGCTGCACCCGCTCGATGAGGGTCGTGTCCTCGGCGTTGACCTGTCGGTTGATGCGCCAGTTGAGGTAGCGCGCCGCCCTCGCCTCGCGCCGCTCGTCGGGCCGGACGTAGGCGATCTCGCGGATCATGGTCTGGGTCGGTGAGATCGGGATGAACTGCATGAAATCCACCTGGTCGGCGTAGATGTCGAAGGCGACGTTGGGCCAGAGGCGGAAGTAGAGCCAGGTCCGCGCCTGCTCCGCCGACAGGTGGTCGAAGTGGGGCAGCAAGCGCTGGTAGGCCCGCTCGGACCAGTTGGCCGAGGGGCGGTCGATGATGACGCCGCTCATCCGGTCGACCCAGGGCTGGGCTTCGAGCGCATAGCTGTTGCCGAAGAGCCGGGTCAGGCCCGGGTGGGCGACGGGGATATGCAGGCCGTCGCCGTAGTTGTCGGCCACGTTCTTCCAGTTCACCGGCCGCGGCCGCAGGGTCACCCGACCCTGCGGAACCAGGTCCTCGAAGCCGTGGGGCGCCACCTGGTCCTCATAGGGCGCCATCATCTGCGCCACCGTGGGCGAGGCGGCGCGGCCCTCTCCCCTGCCGAAGCGGACGAAGACGAAGCCGCGCCAGATCTCCTGGTCGATCGGGTGGAGCCCCAGTTGCGACTTGTCCAGGCCGTCGAAGCCCTGCCACTTGGGCGTGCCCCGCAGCGTCCCGTCGAGGTTGTAGCTCCACGCGTGGTACGGGCACGTCAGGCGCAGGCCACAGTTGCCCTGGTCCCCGTCCGCCAGCCGCGCCGCCCGGTGCCGGCAGACGTTGTGGAAGGCCCGCACCTCCCCGTCCTCGCCCCGAAGCACCAGCGCCTTCTCGCCGAGCAGATCCAGCGTCACGTAGTCGCCCGGCTCCGGCACGTCGTTGAGGTGGCAGACCAGCTGCCAGGTGTCGCGGAAGAGCGTCCGGCGCTCCAGCTCGAAGAAGCCGGGGTCGTAGTAGAGCCAGGCGGGCAGGCTCATCTCGGTCTGCAGGGACATGGCGGGCTCCGGATGGCTATACGAGTGTATAGGAGCGGCGGCGGATGGGAAGGGGAGCTACATCGGCATTCGTGCGGATCCGCCCGACAGGCTTAGGATGAGCGCTACTGAAAAGTCGGCATTCTGAAATCCTCATCCTGAGCCTGTCGAAGGGCCAGGATTTCAGCCCCGTCCCACAAACCCCTCCACCCACGCCGTCGCCACCCGCACCGCCTCTTCGGGCGTGAAGGTCGTGGGGTCGAGGCACAGCTCCAGCCACAGGCCGTCCAGCATGGCGGTCAGCCCCAGCGCGCCGGCGCGGACATCGATTGCCTTGCCTCGTGCGTTCCCCACCTCCGTAAGCAACCTCTCGATCCGGGCGCGGTAGGCGGCGTAGGTCTCGGCGTGGACCGCCGCCGCCGCCGGGTCGCTGCGCACCAGGCCCCAGAAGCCGAGCCACGCCGAGAGCAGCGAGCGATCAATGATTGATTCCGCGAAGCTGGCCCGCAGGAAGGCCGCCATCCGGGCCTCCGGATCCGCCCCCGCCTCCGCCAGGGCCCCGTCCAGCACCGCGTCCACGCGGACGGTCGCCGTGCGGTAGGCTTCGTTCAGCAGGGCGCCGAAGCTGCCGAAGTGGTGGCGCAGCAGGCCCGGCGAGACGCCCGCCCGCGCCGCCACGTCGCGCACCGACACCGCCCCCAGCCCCCGCTCGGCCAGGCTGGCCAGCGCCGCGTCGAGAATGGCCTGGCGGGCGCTCACACGCCGCGCTGCTGGAACCCGGCCAGCACTTCCACGAACCAGCGCGCCGCTGTCAGGGAGCCGAGGTCGCCGATCTCCAGGGATGGGTCGTACTCGGTCAGGTCGACGGCCCTGACCTTGGGATGGGCGCCGACGATGCGCGCCGCGTCGAAGAACTCGTGCACCAGCACGCCGCCCGGCCGCGCGCCCGGGGCGGCGGGGAACTGGCCCCGGTCGATCACGTCGATGTCGAAGTCGACGTAGATCACGTCCACGAGGGCGCTCAGCCGCTCCAGTTCCTCCGCCACGACGCGGCTGGTGTCGCGCTCGCGGCACTCCCGCGCGGTGCGGACGGAGATGCCGGCCGCC
>DASPLM010000090.1:0-9854 GCA_035627575.1 Caulobacteraceae bacterium
CCGAGGTGTCTACCGTCCTGGCGAGACAGTCCGTCTGGTGGCGCTGCTGCGCGACCTGGAGGCGAAGGCCGTCACTGACCGGGCCGGGTTCCTGGTGGTCAGGAGGCCCTCGGGCGTCGAAGCGTTCCGCTTCCGGTTCGACAAGCCGCCGCACGGCTACGCCGCCGCCAACGTGGTGCTGCCCAAGAGCGCGCCGCGTGGTCGCTGGACCGCCGAGGTCCTGGCCGAGGGCGTCGAGGAACCGGTGGGCAAGCTGCGCTTCTCGGTGGAGGACTTCGCGCCCCAGCGCCTGGCCGTGACCGTCTCCGGCGGAGACGCCACGCCGATTCGCGCCGACGAGAAGCGCGCCGTGGGCGTGGACGCCCGCTTCCTCTACGGCGCGCCGGGCGCGGGGCTGCAGGTGCAGGGCGAGGCGCGGGTGAAGCCCGACCACGACCCCTTCCCGCGCTACAAGGACTACCGCTGGGGCGACGAACAAGCGCCCTTCGAGGAGAAGCTGGTCGAACTGCCGCAGACCGTCACCGACGGGGTGGGCCACGCCGTGCTGTCCTTCGACTCCACGACCGCCGCCGACACGCCGCAGCCGCTGAAGGCGCTCTTCGCCGCCTCGGTCTTTGAGCCGGGCGGCCGGCCGGTGAGCGAGGGCGCGGAACTGAAGATCCGCCGCCGCCCGCTCTTCCTCGGCGTGAAGGTCGACCAGGGCGGCGACAGCGGCCGGGCCGACCCGACCATCGGCTTCGACATCATCGCCGTGGACCCGGCCGGCGCCCGCACCTCTGCGAGGGGCGTGGCCTGGACCCTCGTCAGCGAGAACTGGGACTATGACTGGTTTCAGCAGGACGGCCGCTGGCAGTGGCGCCGGACCAGCCGCGACGGCGTGGTCGCGCGCGGGACCTTCGACGTCGGGGCGGCGTCGCCGGCCAAGCTGGCGCGGCGTCTCGGCTGGGGCGACTACCGGCTGCAGCTCGAGGACCCGGACACGGGCGCGAAGACGGTCATCCGCTTCGCCGCCGGCTGGGGCGCGCCGGCCAAGGACGCCGAGGCGCCGGACTACGTCCGCGTCACCGCCGGCGCCGGCAAGCACGGCCAGGGCGACTCCATCGACGTCACCATCAAGGGACCGTACGCCGGCGAGGCGCAGATCGCCGTCGCCACCGACCGCATCCTGGAACTGCGCAACGTCACGATCCCGGCCGGCGGCACGAGCGTGAAGCTGAAGAGCTCGCGCGCCTGGGGCGGCGGGGCCTATGTGCTGGTCAGCCTCGTTCAGCCTCGCAACCCGGTCTCCACGCCCAAACCCCGCCGCGCCGTCGGCCTCGTCTATGTCCCCATCGATCCCGGCAAGCGCCGGCTGGCGGTGGACGTGGGCACGCCGGACAAGGCGGCCGGCCGGGCCCAGCTGGTGGTGCCGGTGAAGGTCTCGGGCCTGCCCATGGGCCGCCGCGCCCGCGTCACCGTGGCCGCCGTCGACCAGGGCATCCTCAACCTGACCAAGTTCGACAGCCCGGACCCGGTGAAGTGGTATTTCGGAAAGCGGGCGCTCGGCGTCGACTACCGCGACGACTACGGCCGGCTTCTGGATCCCAACCTGGGTGCGCCCGCCGCGCTGAACTACGGCGCCGACGAGATCGGCGGCGAGGGCCTTACCGTCACGCCGATCAAGTCGGTGGCCCTGTGGTCCGGCGTGGTCGAGACCGGTCTGGACGGAACCGCGCGCATAACCCTGCCGGCGCCCGACTACAACGGCGAGATGCGTATCATGGCCGTGGCCTGGACCGACGATGCGGTCGGCGGGGCTTCGGAGAAACTGGTGGTGCGAGAGCCGGTCGTGGCCGATCTTGCCCTGCCGCGCTTCCTGGCCCCCGGCGACCAGGCCTTCGCGACGCTGGAGCTGCACAACCTGGAAGGCCGTTCCGGCGGCTACACCGCCACGGTCCGTGGCGAGAACGGGCTGCTGGCGACATTCCGCAAGGTGTTCCAGCTGGCGCTGGGCCAGCGCATCATGGAGCGCTTCCCGATCACGGCGCCGAGCCGCGCCGGCGTCGGCGCCGTCAAGTTCGGCGTCAGCGGCCCGGCCTTCGCGCAGGATCGGTCCTACGGTCTGCAGACCCGCGTCGGCTGGGGTCCCGAGACCCGGGTCGTCAGCGAACTGCAGCGGCCCAACACCGTCTGGACGCCGCCCGCCGGGCTGCTGGACGGCTTCCAGCCGGGATCGGCCAGCCTGCACGTCAGCTACTCGCCGTTCCGCGGCTTCGATCCGGCCCCGATCGCGGCCAGCCTGACGCGCTACCCCTACGGATGCACGGAGCAGATCGTCTCGGCCGCCTACCCCTGGCTCTACGTCACCAGCGACACGGCCGGCCAGCGCTCGGTGAAGCGCGCACACCCGCTGCTCTCCGAAGCGGTCGGGCGCCTGCTCGATCGCCAGGCCGCGGACGGCTCGTTCGGCCTCTGGCGCGCCGGCGACGGCGAGGCCGACCCGTGGCTCGGCGCCTACGCCACCGACTTCCTGGTGGAAGCCCGGGCCAACGGAGCGCCCGTCCCGCAGCAGGCGCTGGACAAGGCGCTCTACGCCATGCGCCAGGTGTCGCGGCCGGACGGCTGGGCTTCGGTGGGCTACCGCATGGAGTTTCCCGAGTGGTGGGCCGGCGACAAGGACCGGTCCAGGGCCGCGACCCAACGCATGCGGTCCCAGGCCTCGGCCTATGCGCTCTACGTCCTGGCCAAGGCCGGCAAGGGCGACCTGGCGCGGCTGCGCTGGTGGCACGATGTGCAGTTCAGGACCGAGCGCTCGCCCCTCGCTCGGGCGCAGATCGGCGCCGCCCTGGCCATGATGGGCGACCGGGCCCGCGCCCGCTCGGCCTTCCGCCAGGCGGTGGACAGCCTCGGCTACCGCGAGCCGGAGAACTGGTACCAGTCGCCCCTGCGCGACCTGGCGGCCGTCATTGCGCTCGCCCACCAGGCCGGCGAGGTCGAACTGGCGCGGGGCCTGCAGCGCCAGCTGGAGGACTCGGTGAAGGATCCGGACCAGCTGAACACCCAGGAGCAGGCGCGCCTGCTGCAGGCGGCCAACGGCATGCTGCGGGCTGCCGGAACCATGCGCATCGAGGCCGCGGGGGCGAACGCCCTCACCGACGCCGGCGGCGCCCGCCGCTGGGGCGTGGGCGTTCTGTCCGCGGCGCGCTTCACCAACCGCGGTTCCGGCGCCCTGTGGCGCACGGTGACGGTGCGAGGCTCGCCGGCCGCCCAGCCGGGCTCCGCCTCCAACGGCCTTACGGTGCAGAAGTCCTTCTTCACCATGCAGGGCGCCATGGTGGACCCGGGCTCCCTGACTCAGGGCGACCGGATCGTCATCCGGGTGGCCGGGCGTTCGAACCAGGGCCGGACCGTGCCGCTGGTCATCGACGACGCCCTTCCGGCCGGGTTCGAGATCGAGACCGTGCTCAGCCCCGAGGACGCCAAGGACGGTCCGTTCAAGTTCCTCGGCGAGCTAACGGCCACGGACGCCCAGGAAATGCGCGACGACCGCTACGTCGCCGCGTTTGACCTGCCCGGCGGCCAGCCCTACGCCGTCGCCTACGTGGCTCGGGCGGTCACACCGGGGAGCTTCTACCTGCCGGGGGTGGAGGCGCGGGACATGTACCGCCCCTCGGTCTTCGCCCGCACCACGGGCGGCCGCACGAGCATCGGGACGGGGCAATGAAACCCTCCTCCTTCGACAAGCTCGGAAGGAGGGTTTCAACCCACAAGGCCGGGTCAGTTGCACTGCGCCTTCATTCGTCCTCATCCTGATCCTGTCGAAGGACCGGGCCGTGCGCAGCGTTGACAGGGTAATCGCTTCTCTCGGTCGTGGCCGGCGACCCATCGACAGCCCGCGGCTCGTCCGCCGCCTCACCATCGCCGCCGGCGGCTTGCTGGCCGTGCAGGTCGCGCTGGCGGCGGCGGACCTGGCCCTGCCGCCCGACATGGGGCGCGGCCAGCGGTCGTCGCCCGTGGCGCTGGACCGCAACGGCGCCTGGCTGCGCGCCCTGCCGGTGGAGGACGGGCGCTGGCGGGTGCGGGCGGACCTGGAGCGCACCGACCGCACCTTCGTGGCGCGGCTGATCGCAGTGGAGGACTCTCGCTTCCGCTGGCACTGGGGCGTTGATCCCGCCGCCGTCCTTCGCGCCGCCCTCGGCAACGCCCGGGCCGGACGGACGCTCTCGGGCGGCTCGACCATCACCATGCAGACCGCGCGGCTGCTGGAGCCGCGCCCGCGCACCTTGGCCTCAAAGCTCGTGGAGATGGTCCGCGCCGTGCAACTGGAGGCGCGACTGAGCAAGGACGAGATCCTCGCGCTGTACCTGACGCTGGCGCCGTACGGCGGGAACCTGGAAGGGGTGAGGGCGGCGTCCCTGTCCTGGTTCGGGCACGAGCCGGAGGCCCTGACCCCGGGCGAACAGGCCCTGCTCATCGCCCTGCCGCAGTCTCCGGAGGTCCGCCGCCCCGACCGCCGCCCGGCGGCCGCCCGCGCGGCACGCGACGCCGTGCTGGCGCGGATGGAGGGGGACGGCCTCATCGATGGTTTCCAGGCGGCCGAGGCCGCGAGCGAGCCGCTGCCCGCGGCGCGGTCGCCGTTTCCCGCGCTGGCCTGGCACGCCGCCGGCCGCCTCGCCGCCGCCGCGCCGGCTCACGAAGCGACGGTCCGCAGCACCATCGACGCCGGCCTGCAGGCGCGGCTGGAGGGCCTGGCGCGGGACGCCGCCCGGGGCCAGGGCGCGGAAACCACGGCCGCCATCCTCGTGGTCGACGTGGAGACCCGCGCGGTGCTGGCGTCAGTCGGGTCGGCCGGGCGGGAGCGGCCGGGCGGCTGGGTGGACATGACCCGGGCGCTGCGCTCCCCCGGCTCGGCGCTGAAGCCGTTCGTCTACGCCGTGGCCTTCGACCAGGGCCTGGCCGCGCCCGACACCCTGCTGCAGGACGCGGCGCTGCGGTTCGGCGACTATCAGCCGGAGAACTTCGACCGCGCCTTCCACGGCCAGGTCTCGGCCCGGGACGCCCTGATGCACTCGCTGAATGTCCCCGCGGTGGCCACCCTGGCCAAGGTCGGCCCCGAGGCCTTCCACCAGCGGATCGAGGCCGCCGGCGTGACGCTGGTCCGGCCACGCGCGCGCACCCGCGGCGCGGGTCTGGCCCTGGCCCTCGGCGGGGCGGGCGTCAGCCTGCAGGACCTGGCCGTGCTCTATGGCGCCCTGGCGGACGGCGGGCAGGCCAAGCCCCTGGCCTGGACCGTGGAAGAGGCTGCGCGGCGCAAGCGCATGGGGGGCCGTCGCCTGGTGGGGCCCGAGGCCGCCGCCCAGGTGCTCGACATCCTCCGCGAGACGCCGGCGCCGCGGGGCCGAACGCCGGGCGCCCTCACCCGGCGGGGCCCCCGGATCGCCTGGAAGACCGGCACCTCCTACGGCTTCCGGGACGCGCTGGCGGCAGGCGTTGCGGGCGGCAAGGTCGTCGTGGTCTGGACCGGGCGGGCGGACGGCGGCGCACGCGGCGGGCTGACCGGACGCGACGCCGCCGCGCCGCTGCTGTTCGACGTCTTCGACGCCCTGGACGCGCCTCTTCGCGCCCCTTCGCCGATCGCTCCGAAGGGGGCTCCGGCGGCCCTGCAGGCGCTGGAGGCGGGCGGCGAGGGACCGACCATCGTCTTCCCGCCCGAGGGCGCGGTGGTGCAGGTGGAGGCCACCGGCCCCGCCAGCCGCGGCCTCGTGCTGGCGGCGCGCGGGCGGGACCTGCGGTGGTATGCCGAGGGCCGGCCGCTGGAGTCCGAGCCAGTGTCCGGCCGGGTCGTCTGGCGACCGGAGACGGCGGGCTTCTACCGCCTCAGCGTCGTGGACGCCGAGGGACGCGAGGCCCGGGCGCGTGTCCGCATCCGCACGCCCTGAGCCGCTAGTCGCCGATGGTGTCGAGGTCGCGCCCCTTCGTTTCCGGCAGGAACAGCAGGGCGACGACCACGGCCACCAGGGTGAAGGCGACCGAGTACCAGAGCCCGAAATAGATGTCGCCCGAGGCCGCCACCAGGGCGAAGCTCGCCGCCGGCAGCAGCCCGCCGACCCAGCCGGTGCCGACGTTGTAGGGCAGGCTCATGGCGGTGTAGCGCACCCGCGTCGGGAACAGCTCGACCAGGGCCGCCGCCTGCGGCCCGTACAGCGCCGTCGCGGCGATGATGAAGACGAACAGGATGCCGAACACGAGCGGCAGGTTCACCCGCGCCGGATCGGCCTTGTCCGGGTAGCCCGCCGCGGCGAGCGCGCCCTTGATGCTCGCCTCCACCTGGGTGCGGGCCGTCTTCAGCGCCGCCTTGTCCAGGCCGCCGCCTTCCACCGACGGAACGGTGGTCGAACCGACGCGGACCTGGGCCAGCGATCCCGCCGGGGCCGCCTCGTTGCGATAGCTGATGCCGGCGTTGGTGAGCACGTTCTTGGCCAGGTCGCATGACGAGGTGAAAGCGGTCTTGCCCACGGGATCGAACTGGACGGAGCAGGTCGCCGGGTCGGCCACCACCGTCACCGGCGAGGAGGCCTGCGCCTCCGCCAGCGCCGGATTGGCCGCGCGGGTCAGGGCGTGGAAGCCGGGAAAGAAGCTCACCAGCGCCAGGATCATGCCGAACAGCATCACCGGCTTGCGTCCCACCTTGTCCGACAGCCAGCCGAAGAAGACGTAGAGGAAGGCGCTGGCGACGGTGATGGCCAGGATCAGCTGGTCGACGGTGTTGGTGTCGACCCGCAGCACCTTCTCCATGAAGAAGCGGGTGTAGAAGTAGCCGGCGTACCAGACCGCGCCCTGGGCGATCATGATGCCGAACAGGGCGATCAGCACGAAGCGGCCGTTCTTCCAGGTCAGGAAGGCCTCGCGGTAGGGCGCCCGCCGCTCCGTGCTCTCCTCCTCCATGCGGCGGAAGGCGGGGCTCTCGTTGAGCCGCAGCCGAATCCACAACGACACCGCCAGCAGCAGGGCCGAGAGCAGGAAGGGAATCCGCCAGCCCCACTCGTCGAAGGCCTCGGCGCCGACGACGGCGCGGGTCGCCAGGATCACCACGAGGGCGCCGATCAGACCCATCGCCGCCGTGGTCTGGATCCAGCCGGTCAGCAGCCCGCGCTTGGCCGGGGGCGAATGCTCGGCGACGTAGATGGCCGCGCCGCCGTACTCGCCGCCGAGCGCAAATCCCTGCAGCACGCGCATGAGGATCAGCAGCACGGGGGCGATGAACCCCGCCTGGTCGTAATCGGGCAGCAGGCCGATGGCGACGGTCGCCACGCCCATGAGGGTGATGGTGGCGAGGAATGTCGCCTTGCGGCCGGTCCTGTCGCCGAACCAGCCGAAGATGAGGGCGCCGAGCGGCCTGACCACGAAGCCGACCCCGAAGGTCAGCAGGGCGAGGATGAATCCGGCGGTCTCGCCGACCTCGGCGTAGAAGTGCCGGCTGATGATGGCCGTCAGCGATCCGAAGATGAAGAAGTCGTACCACTCGAAGGCGGTGCCCGCGGCCGAGGCGGCGACCACGGTGGTCAGCCCCGGCTCCTTCGGCCCCGCGGCGTCATCTCCCGTTGCGGACTGGCCCATCTCATCCCCCCCGATGTTTTCACGAGGGATAGCACGGGCCGGCGTTCAGGCAACGCGGCGGGGATCTGGAAACGAAAGGGCCCACGGCGTCGCCGTGGGCCCCTCCATCAGGCGCGGCGCGGGGCTCTGGCGAGCCGCCGGGCCGCGGAATCCGAGTTGAATCAGTTCTTGGCGTCTTCGGCGGCGTCGGCGACCGCTTCGCCGGCGGTTTCGACGTCTTCGCCCACGCCGCGCACGGTGTTGCAGGCGGCGGTGGTGAGGGCGGCGGCGGCGGCCAAGAGAACGAACAGTTTGCGCATGGTTATAGCTCCCGTTTGCGTGGCGATAACGCTCACGCTGTGACGTGGTTCCCCGAATCGGCGACGTGCGGCTCCGAGGGTTCAGGCGTCGGGAAGCTTAGCCGTGCGACCATGCCGCCGCCAAGTCCCGTTGTTATCTCCGACGTGCCTCGGAGCTGCCGCGCGAAGGCGGTCATGAGCGTGCGGCCGACGCCCTTCGACGCCTCGGCGCTCTCGTCGGCGCCGGGGCCGTCGTCCTCGACTTCGAGGGTGGTGAGCTCCTTGCCGACCTTGAAGCGGACCTTCAGCGCGCCGCCGCGGCCCCCGAAGGCATGCTTCTGGGCATTGGTGATCGCCTCCACCGCCCACAGGGCGAGCGGGGCGAGCTTGTCCGGATCGATCACGAGGTCGTCGACGTCCAGCTCGGTCCGCACCAGTGGGCCCCGTCCGACTTCGCTGGAGATGAGCTGGGCGATCAGTTCCTCGAGGAACTGGCGCACGTCGGCCCGGCGCAGATCGGGGCTCTGGTACAGCGCGCGGTAGATCAGGGCGAGGGCCGTGATGCGCTGGCGGGTGTCGCTCATGGCGGCCCGCGCGGCGGGATCGGTCAGCGACCTCTGCTGCATGTTGAGCAGGGACGAGATGACCTGCAGGTTGTTCTTCACCCGGTGGTGGATCTCGCGCATCAGCGCGTCCTTGTGGGCCAGCGACTCGCGCAGGCTCAGGTCACGGGCGTCGATCGCGTCCGCCATCTGGTCCAGGGTGGTGGCCAGGGCGCGGATCTCGAGAGGCGCGTTGCGGGCCTGGACCGGGCGCACGGTGAAGCGTCCCTTGGCGTAGATGCCGGCGATCCGGTCGAGGTAGCCGAGCCAGCGGATCACCACCCGCTCCGTCACGATCATCACCGCGGCCATCGCCAGCAGCCAGGCCAGCAGCGGCGTGACAAGGGCGGCCATGGGGTTCACCCGCGCCCAGCTGAACACCTCCTGGGTGGGGGCGGCGAGCAGCACATAGACATCCCGACCGACCAGCGGCGCACCGGCGTAGACCCGGTTGCGGCCCTCGGCGTCCTTGCCGCTGAAGAGGGTGGAGCCCCGCGCCGCCGTCTGGTCGGTCCAGTTGCGGGACACCCCGCGGAAGGCGCCCACATCGGTGGCGGTCAGCAGGGCGCCGGAGGAATCGATGATGGCGACCTCGGCCGCCCTGGGCAGCGCCGGGTCGCGGGCTGCGGGACGCAGGCTGTCCAGGTCCAGCGCCGCGACGAACACCCCGTCGAAGCGCCCCTCCGGCCGCTCGGCCCGCACTGCCGTGAGCAGGGCGGGGCGCGGACCGAAGACGCCCGCCGGCACTCGCCCCACCGTGAACGACTCGCCTGCCCTGGCGCGGTTGAACCAGTCCGCCTTGTCGCCCACCCGGGTGAAGGTGGTCGGGCCGCTGGCGCAGACCAGGGATCCGCTGGCGCTGTAGCGGACAAGGGCCAGGAAGCCCTGGGTGCGCTCGACCAGTCGCTCGAGGCGCTCGGCGCAGTACGGGCCGGCGGACTCGGGCCGCAGGGTCTCCAGCATGACGGCCGCGGCGTTGATCTGGGCGCGCGCGGCGCCGGCGCTGAGCTGGGCGCTGCGCACCAGGTCCTGGCGCTGGTACTCGGCTTCGCGCCGATAGGCCTGGGCGGCCTGGAAGATGCTCAGGGCCAACACCGGCAGCAGCGCCACGGCCAGCGCCGCCGCGAGGCGGAACCGGATGGTCTGTAGCCGTCGCCCCCGCGCCGGACGGGATCCGAAGGGCCTCACGGCCGGATCACCTCGCGCCGCTCAGACGGTCCGCTTCACCCAGAATGGATCCCATGGCGTCGCCGGCGGGCCGGCCGTCCTTCTCGTAGGCGCCGGCCTGAAGGGACGCCTGCAGGGCGCGGCGGGCGCGGCTGACGCGGCTCTTCACCGTGCCCACGGCGCAGCCGCAGATCTCCGCCGCCTCCTCGTA
>DASPLM010000091.1:0-7446 GCA_035627575.1 Caulobacteraceae bacterium
GCGCCGCCGAAGGAGAGCGACGAGGTGGGGGCCCTGCTGGGCGCCGCAACGCCCTTCGATCCCACAGTGGTGGTGGACACAGGCCGGGGGCCGTTCCAGCCTGCCAGCGGCACCGCCTTCGCCATCTCCGAACAGGGCGACTGGATGACCGCGCGTCACGTGGTCGAAGGCTGCCGCCGCGCCGCCGTGGTGGTCGCCGGCGCCCAGGCCGTCGAGGCGCGCATCCGCTATTCGCCGCGCACCGACGTCGCCCTGCTCAGCACCGAGGGCGGGCCGGTGGCCCTGCCCATCGCGCCCGGCCCCCTGCGGGTCGGCCAGCGCGCCTTCCACCCGGGCTTCCCCCAAGGGACGCCGGGCGAGGCGACCACGCGCCTGCTGGGGCGCGAGACCCTGAGGGTGAAGGGACGCGGCGAGCGAGACGAGCCGGTGCTGGCCTGGGTCGAGGTCGGCCGCACCTCCGGCCTCGGCGGAACGCTGGAAGGCCTGTCGGGCGCGCCGGCCCTGGACAGCCAGGGCCGGGTCATCGCCGTCACCGTCGCCGAGGCGCCCCGCCGGGGCCGCATCTACACCAGCGCGCCGGAATCCGTCCGCATCGCGGTCGCCCGGAGCCGCCGCGGCCAGATGGAGACGGGCCTGGGCGAGCCGATCACGGTCAACAACTACGGCCGCGTCTCCGACAGCCTGCGCCGCGAACTGCGCGTCGCCCAGGTGGTGTGCCTGGAGGTTTAACTGCCAGCATCTCTCCTTCTCTCGGGAGAGAAGGATGTCCCGGCGTACCGAAGCAGGCGGCAGCCTGCTCCGGTTCACGACGGAGGAAGAGCGTTTGTCTGACGGCGTTGCGGGTCCGAATTCCTCGCCCTTCGACAGGCTCAGGATGAGGAATTCTACTGGGCCCGCGACCTTTTCATTCGACCTCATCCTGAGCCTGTCGAAGGGCGAGGTCGCGGCAGCCGGCTGGCCGTCGCCGCTCTTCCCACCTCACTTCAAACTGGCGCTGTCCAGGTTCAGCTCGCTGGCCTTGATCACCTCGACGTTGGGGTACTTGGCCCGCAGCGCCTCGAGGAAGATCGTGGCGTCGCCGGCGATGACGATGCTGGCCGAGGAGGGGTCGAACACCTCTGCGCCGACGACGCGAACCTGGTCCGGGGTCACCGCCTGCACCCGATCGACGTAGCGGCCGACTTCTCCGAGATCGACTTCGTAGAGCGCGAGGCCCGCCAGCAGGCCGCCGTAGTCCTCGGTGGTCTCCAGGCTACGGCCGAAGCTGCCGATCACCACCGCCTGGCGGGCAGCCAGCTCCTCGCGCGCGGCCGGCTCGGTCCCCAGTCGTTTCATCTCTGCCAGGATCAGGTCGACCACCTCGACCGCGGACTCGTTCTTGGTCTGGGTCGAGGCGACCAGCGGTCCGACCTCGCGGCGGAAGCCGAGGGAGCTGCGCGCGCCGTACGACAGGCCGCGCTTGATGCGGATTTCCTGGTTCAGGCGCGAGGAATAGCCGCCGCCCAGCAGATTGTTGGCGACCAGGGCCGGATAGTAGCGCTCGTCCTTGCGGGCGAGGCCGGTCCGCGTGACGGCCACGGCGGCCTGGCCCGACTTGGGCAGGTCGATGACGATGACGCGGGGACCCGTGGGGCTGGCGGGCGCGTTAGGATCCACCGTCTCGATGACCTCGACCCCGCGCCAGTCTCCGAACATCCGTTCGGCTAGGGCGAATCCCTGTTCGGGGGACAGATCGCCCGTGAGCACCAAGGTCGAATCCTGAGGCCGCCAACTCTTCCGGTGGAACTCCGTGACGTCTGCCGTCGTGATCGTCGCCAGCGTGCTGGGTGTGCCGCCGACCGGAGCGCCGTAGGGCTGGCCGCCATAGACAGCACGGGCGGCGGCGAAGGCGGCCAGGGCCGCCGGATCGCTCATGGCGACCTCGAGGTCGTCCAGGGACTGCCGACGCTGGCGTTCCAGTTCTTCGGCGGCGAAGGCCGGATTTCGGGCGACGTCGGCGAAGATGTCCATCGCCGGGACAAGCTGGTCGGCCTTGACGCTCATCGACAGCGTGGACCCGTCGTAGGTCGCTCCCCCGCCGAGTTCCCCGCCCAGCGCCTCCATCTGCTGAGCGATCTCGGTCGCCGAACGGCTCGCCGTTCCCTTGGTCACCAGCGCCGCTGTCATGGCCGCGATGCCGGATTCCCGGTTGGTGTCGTGGGCGGATCCGCTGCCGATCACGAGGTTGGCGCTCACCAGCGGCAGGTCACGGTCAGGCGCCACCACCACCCGCAGTCCATTGGCGAGTCGGCGCTCGGACGGGGCGGTCGGCTTGATGGCGATCGGCTGGCCGGGCGTCGGCGGGCGCTGGCGCTCGGCCTCGGGCGCGGGGGTGACGATGCGGATGTCGGCGGGCGTGGCCAGCGGCGCATCCACCACCGTCGAAGCCGTTGCGTAGGTCCTGGCGTCGGCCGGCTTGTCGGTGTCGGGCAGGTAGCGGATGACGGCGCGGCGTTCGTCCACGAGATACTTCTTCGCCACCCGCTGCACGTCGGCGACGGTGACGGCCTGGATCTGGCCGATCAGCCGGTTCGCCTGGGCCGGGTCGCCGTCCATGACGGCGGCGCGGGCGAGGGCGCGGGCCTTGCCGTCGGCGGTCTCGCGTTCCTTCAGGGCGTCGGTGATCAGCTGGTTCTTGGCCTCCGCCAGTTCGGCCGCTGTGACCGGCGCCGAGGACAGCTTGCCGACCTCGGCGCGGAGGGCCCGCTCGCCCTCCTCCACCGTCTTGCCACCGGCCAGGATGGCGGCCACGGCCATGGCGCCGGGCTGCTGGCTGGGGCTGGCGAAGGTGAAGGCCTCCTGGGCCAGCTGCTGCTCGTAGACCAGCGACTGGTACAGCCGCGAGCTCTCGCCCTTGGACAGGATGGCGTCGGCGACCAGGAGGGCCGGGATATCCGGGCTGTTCGCCGCTGGCATGGGGTAGCTGATCAGCACCGCCGGCAGCGGCGTGTTCGGTTCGTAGGCGGTCCAGGTCTTGGGCGCGGTGCGGACCGGCTCGGTGACGGTGACGCGCGGCAGCGGCGTGGACGGGCGGGCGATCGGGGCGAAGTACCTGGCGATCCAGGCGTCCAGCTGGGCCGGATCGAAGTTGCCGACCACGAAGAGGCTGGCGTTGTCGGGTCGGTAGTAGGTCGCGTGGAAGGCGCGCACGTCGTCGACGGTGGCGGCGTCCAGTTCCTCGATCGAGCCGATGCCCGGGCGGCCATAGGGCGAGCGGTCGTAGGAAATCTGCGGGAACAGCAGGTAGAACAGCTTGCCGTAGGGCTGGGCCAGCACCCGCTGGCGCAGCTCCTCCTTCACCACGTCGCGCTCGGACTTGAACACCTGTTCGTCGATGACGAGGTTCGACATCCGCTCGGCCTCCGCCCAGAGGATGCGCTCCAGATGGTTCGCCGGCACCACCTCGAAGTAGTCGGTGTAGTCGTCGTTGGTCGAGGCGTTGTTGAAGCCGCCGACGTCCTCGGTCAGGCGATCGAACTGCTCGTTTGCCAGGTGCCGGGTCTGCTTGAACATCAGGTGTTCGAACAGGTGGGCGAAGCCCGAGCGGCCGCGCGGGTCGTCCTTGGAGCCGACCCCGTACCAGACCTGGACCGCCACGTTCGGCGTCGACGTATCCCGCACCGCGTAGACCTTCAGGCCATTGGGCAGGGTGCGGACCGTGTAGTCGATCGGCTTCACCGCCGTCGCGGACGCGGCCGGACGCGGGCTCTGGGCCAGGGCGGCGGGCGCCCCGGCAAGCATCATCGCCGCGATTGAGGCGGACAGGATCAGGGCGCGTTTCATCGGGAGCTCTCCGGCAAGGCCGGCGACGCTAGCACCCTGACCGCCGCGCCCGAAATTACGGCTCGGTAATGCCGCGAGAAGCCCTCTCCGCCCGGAGAGAACCCAGTCAGCGGCCTCCGCCGGACGCCCCGCCCTGGCCTGCCGCCGCCCTGACCGCCGCGGCGGGCGGGGCCGAAATGGCGGTGAGCGGCGGCTTCGACAGCCAGTCCGACGCGGCCTTCTTCACCTCGGCCAGGCTGAGGCTGGCGAAGATGCCCTCGTAGGTAAGGAAGTCGTTCAGGTTGGTCGGATCCTCCGCCGAGCCGTCCATCGCCCCCATCCACCAGTCGTTGCTGTCGCGGAACTGCCGGCGCTGTTCGAGGAAGGGCGTCCGGGCGGCGTCAAGCATGGCCTGGGTGATGCCGCCGCGGGCCATCTCCTCGCCCACTTCCCGGATCTCGCGGGCCACCGCCTCGGCGTCGGCGGGCGAGGTCTCGACGATGACGGTGATGGCGCCCTGGTCGGCGAAGTCCGGCATCTCGATGCCGGCGCTGGGGGCGTAGCTCTTGCCCAGTTCCTCGCGGATCTTGTGGCGCAGCGCATCGTTCAGGACCGTCGCCACCAGGTTCAGCGAGAACTCCTCGCGGCGTCGGGCCGGGTCGGCCACGTAGAGCGGCCAGACCACCGCGACGACGGCCTTCTCCACCGGCCCCTCGTGCACGGCGCGCACCGTGCTGACCGGCTGGGTCGGGTAACGCACCCACCAGCTGTCGGGCCGGCGCTTGAACTCGCCGGTACGGCGCGGCAGGGCGCCCAGAGTCTCGGACACGAGTCGGATGGCCTCGGCCTCGGTCACGTCTCCGACGATGGTCGCCTCGATCGGCGCCGAGGTCAGCGCAGGCTTGAACAGCCGCTCGAAGTCGCGCGTGCGCAGTTGCGCGAGCCGCTCCTGCGGCGGCAGCGCCAGCGGGTTGTTGGGGGTGATAGCCTCGCTCAGGGCCTCGCTGAGAACCAGGTTCGGGTCCGTGCGGTGCATCCGGTAGATGGCGTCGATCGCGGTCGGCAGGCGGGCGTCCACGGTGCTGCGGAAACCCGGGTCGCTCAGGTAGGCGGCCATGATCTGCAGCTGGGACTCCAGGCCGTTGCTGGCCGCGGCGCCGCTCATGATGAAGGCCGTGTCCAGCATGGCGATGTCCGCGCCCCAGCCGCGGTCGCTGAAGATGCGGCGAACGGTGTCGGCGTCGTGCTTGCCGAGCCCCCCCTCGACCAGCAGCTCCGTCCCGATGGAGGCGGCGAAGAGCTGCTCCCGGGGGACCCCGCCCCGACCCGCGCCGAAGCGCACGCGGACCGACACCCGGTCGGCGGCGTAGCTGGTCTGCTTGAAGTTCAGGACCACGCCGTTGGCGAAGGTCAGGCGGCTGAAGCCCGGCGGGTCCACGACCTCGCGCTTCACCACGCGGCCCGGCCGTCCGAACCGGGTATAGGCCCAGGACTGCGGCGCCGCGGCGACCACCTGCTCCAGCGCCTTTCCCTCCTGGGAGCGACTCCACAGGGCGAGCACCTCCTGCGCCGGCGGCGCCTGGGGGGCGGCGACCATGAGCAGCGGGCCGGAGCCGGCCCAGTCTCGGTTCATGGCTGCGCGCACCGTCTCGCCCGTCATGCCCGCCACGGCCCGGTCGTAGGCGGCGAAATAGGCCTTCGGATCGGGCGAGGCGCTCAGCTCGGCCTCGTGGGCGACGATGTAGTTGGCCATGTCGGGAGTAGGCCGGGTGGCCGCCCCGCCGGCCGCGCCGCGCAGCAGCGAGCGACGGGCCTCCAGCGCCCGCTCCAGCTCGGCCGCGGTCGGGCCGTGAGCGGCGAAGCGGCGCAGTTCCTGCGAGGCGGCGGCCAGCGCGCCCTGCCAGTCGTCCTGCAACGGGACGGCGGTCAGGCAGGTGGACGCCAGTTCGCGGCTGGAGTCGTCGTAGCTGACCATGGCTCCCAGGAACGGCGGCTGCTCCGCCGAAGCGAGGGCCGTGAGGCGTTCGTTGACGATCGACATCCACAGTTCGTGGTCGAGGCGTTGGCGCATGCTGGCGACCGTGACCGGGCCGCGCGGATCGGGCTGGCCCACATGGCAGGCGCCGAGGAAGGTGGTCAGGGTCGGCTCGCTGCGCACCAGCACCTCGGCCTTGCGCGAGGTGTCGACCTTTGGCCCCGTCGCGCGCTGCGGCGCCGCGCCCTTGCCGCGCCAGGACGAGAAGCCGGCGATCACGCGCCGCTCAAGGTCGTCGACCGGAACGTCGCCGACCACGACGACGACGGCGTTTTCGGGCCGGTACCAACGCTCGTAGAAGCCGCGCAGGGTGGCCGCCTCCATAGTCTGAATGCTGGCGCGGGTGCCGATCGGATCGCGCGAGACGCTGCGCATGCCCTTGGCCAGGAACTCGCCGATGGCCACGGCCACGCTGCGGCTGGGGCTCAGCGAGGCGTCGTGCTCGGACATCACCACGCCGCGCTCGCGGCGAACCGCCGCCTCGTCGAAGGTGATGCCGTCCGCCACGTCGCGAAGCCAGCGGAACGCCAGGTCCACCTTGGCGGCCTCGGCGCCCGGCAGGTCGAGCATGTAGGTGGTGGAGAACAGGCCAGTGGCGGCGTTGTGGTCGCGCCCGAACTGAACCCCGGCCGGCGCGAGGACGCGGTCCAGTTCGCCTTCGGGGAAGTTCTTCGTGCCGTTGAAGGCCATGTGCTCGAGGAAGTGGGCGGCGCCGCGCTCGTCGTCGCCTTCCTCGTAGCTACCGACATCGACGAACAGGCGCAGGGACACCGCCTTGGCCGGGGTGGCGTTGCGCATGACCGCGTAGCGCATGCCGTTCGGCAGGACGCCGCGGCGGATGTCGGGATCGGGCGCGATCAGGTTTGGGTCGCTCGGCGGGCGTTTCGCCGAGGCGGCGGGCTCGGCGGCCGCCGCCGTCCTGTCCTGGACGTTCTTGGAAGACTGGGCCAGGGCGGCCGGGCCGGCGCCGGCGAGCAGGGCCAGGGCGGCGGCCACGCCGGCGGCCTTGGAGAAACGCAAGGAAAACAGACGCACGGAGACCTGCCTGCAGAATGGGTTCCCGAGCCTAGACGCCGAAAGGCCGGCCCGCCAGTGCCGCCGCTGTCGCGGGTTGTCCACAGGCTGAAACCATGCGTGATCCGGCCGCGGTTGATTTATGGACAGTCTCGTCCATTTTACACCCCCGACATCGGGCTGGATCCATGACCAAGAAGAAGCTCCCCCTCATAGCCGCGGGCGCGGCCGTGCTCCTGCTGCTCATCGGCGGCGTCGCCTGGTGGCAGGGCAAGCAGCGGTGGGAAGCCACCGACAACGCCTATGTCCAGGCCGACACGGTGGTGATCAGCCCGCAGGTGACGGGCTACGTCGCCGAAGTGCTGGTGCAGGACAACCAGCGGGTCGCCGCCGGCCAGGAACTGGTGCGCCTCGACCAGGCGGAGGCTCGCGCCGCCCTGGCCCAGGCCGAGGCGAACGTGGCTGCCCTCGAGGCCGCAGTTCACAACGTCGACGACCGGGCCGCTCTGGGGCAGGCGGAGATCGCCCGGGCCTCGGCCGGCGTGGTGAGCGCCACGGCCCAGGCCCGTCTCGCGGCCACCGACCTCGACCGCTAC
>DASPLM010000092.1:0-3766 GCA_035627575.1 Caulobacteraceae bacterium
AGCGGCTGTTCCAGGGCGGCGCGGATGCGCTCGGCCGGTCGGGCCAGGCCGTCGGGCACCAGGATGGCGAATTCGTCCTCGCCGACGCGTGCCGGGATGGCGCCGGGCGGGAAGGCCGTGGCCAGGCGCGAACCCAGCGCCGCCAGCACCAGGTCCGCGCGCTCGTGCCCCAGCGCCTCGTTCAGGCGGCGCAGGCGGTCGAGGTCGGCCACCACGAGGTCATAGTCGCCCGGCTGGGTCAGGGCCTCGCGGGCGCGCAACAGGAAGGTCTTGCGGTCCAGCAGGCCGGTCAGGGGATCGGCGTTGGAGCCGGCGAACTTGACCTCCAGCGCCGCGACGCCCGCAGCGCGCACGCCGTCCTCGAGCCAGACCCCGCGCCACAGGCACGTCTCGGAGCCGCGCATGCGCAGGCGCACCGCGATCTCGGCGCCCTCCTCGCGCTGGGCGAGGATCTGCTCGGCCAGCGCCCGGTCCTGCGGCAAGGCCAGGGCGGCGAAGGCCGCGCCGGTGCATTCCGGGGCCAGCGGCCCCAGGCCCAGCGTGCGGGTCGCGCCGGTGAGGCGCAGACGATCTTGTCCCGGGGTCCATGTCCAGAGCGCGACATCGGCGGCCGCCAGGGCCTCCAGCGCCGTCGTGGGATCCCAGGCCAGACTTCTTGACCTGTCGTTCAACTCGGTTAGCCCCCGGACGAGAATTCTTCTTCCCAATCGACCTCGTCTTCGATGAGGCCGAACAGGAGATGATCTCTCCAGGCGCCGTTAATTTTCAAATAAGCGCGGGCTTTTCCTTCAAGCGTGAAGCCCGCCTTCAGCAGCAGATTGCGCGACGGTTCGTTGGAGGGAAGGCACGCCGCCTCCACGCGGTGCAGGCCCAGACGGGTGAAGCTGAAGCGGCAGGCGGCCTGCACGGCGGCCAGGGTGTGACCCTTGCGCGCATGGGGCTGGCCGATCCAGTAGCCGAGGGTGACCGACTGGGCGATGCCGCGGCGGATGTTGGACAGGGTCAGGCCGCCCAGAAGCTCTTCGTCCTCCTCGCGGAGGATCAGGAAGGGGAATCCGTGGCCCAGTTCCAGGTCGCGGCTGTACGCCGAGAGGCGTCGCTTGAACGCAGGCCGCGTCAGGTCGTCGGACGGCCAGGCCGGCTCCCACGGCTGCAGGAACGCAGCGGACTGGCTGCGCAGCTTGGACCAGGCCGGGAAGTCGCTCATCCGCGGCGGACGCAGCCGCACGCCCCGTCCGTTCACGACGAGGCCCGAGTCCGACGACATCCAGTCCAGCAGAGCCATGCGCCACTCTAACGCAGGAAATCAGCTTTCGGCGAAGAGCGCTTTCGCGAACGCTTCGGGCGCCTTCAGCGCGCTCTTCGGCCCCAGGGCAGCGGCGGCGCAGGTCCGGCCGGCGAACAGCCCCTCCCCCACCCGGCGGAGATCGTCGACGCCGACGCCGTCGATGGCCTCGCGCACCTCCGCGGCGGGCAGCACCCGGTCGAACAGGAACAGGCGGTTGGCCGATATCTCCGCGCGCGTCAGCGGCGACTCCTGAGCCATGAACAGCGACGCCTTCACCTGCGCCTTGGCCCGGGCCAGTTCGGCGTCCGTAGGGCGCTCGGCCAGCTTGCGGACCTCGGTCGCGACCAGTTTTGACAGCTGCTCGGCCTTGGTGGCGGCCGCGCCTGCGAACACGCTGAGCAGGCCGACGTCCTCGTAGGCGTCGCTCCAGGCGTCGATGGCGTAGGCCAGGCCACGCTGCTCGCGCGCCTCCTGGAACAGGCGAGAGGCCATGCCGCCGCCCAGGATCTCGGCGAAGAGACGGATGGCGTAGTAGTCGGGGTGCTTGGCGCCGGGCGCCGGCAGGCTCCACACCAGGTTGGCCTGTTCGATGCGCCGCGCCAGCCCCTCGGTCCCGCCGACGAAGAGGGCCGGCTCCACCTCGCGGGCCATGCCGGACGCGGCTTCCGATCCGAACCAGCGCTCGGCCAGGGTCAGCAGTTCCGCCTCGTCGATGGCGCCGGCCGCGCTGATCACCATGTGCTCGGGTGCATAGAGCCGGCGACGCCAGGCGTCGAGCGTGTCCCGCCGCGCCGGGGCAAGGCTGTCGTTCGAGCCCAGGATCGGCCGGCCCAGCGGCTGGCCGGCGAAGGCGCGCGCCTGCAGCAGGTCGAAGACGTGATCGTCGGGGGTGTCGAAAGCCTCGGCGATCTCCTGGCCGATGACCTCCTTCTCGCGCTCGAGTTCGGCCGGGTCGAGCAGGGGGCGGAACAGCAGGTCCGACAGGACGCTCATGCCCAGGTCCAGCCCGCCTTTGAGGGCGCGTATCTGGAACGAGGTGCGCTCGTAGCCCGTGGCCGCGTTGATCTGGGCCCCGGCCGCCTCGACGGTTTCGACGATCTCGCGGGCCGAGCGGTCGCCGGCGCCTTTGAACACCATGTGCTCGAGCATGTGCGACCAGCCCGAGCGGTCCTCCGGCTCCCAGCGGGCGCCGCCGTCGACGACGACCGACAGGGCCAGGGTCTCGAGTTCGGGCATCGGATCGAACAGGACGCGCGCGCCGTTGCCGAGGATGTGCAGGCGGGGCGTGATCATCAGGGGCGCAGACGTTTCCAGAGCATGGCGGCGTAGACCCCCGCCAGGGCCGCCGCGAGGCCGAACCAGGTCACGGCGTACTCCAGATGACGGTTGGTGATCCCGACCGGCAGGGGCGCAGGCCTGAGCGCGGCCCATTCCGGATTGGTCGGCGTCTCGGCCATGAGGAACCAGGGCGCGGGCGCCTCCGCCTTCAGCGCGGCGGCCATCGGGGCGATGTCGCGGGCGTGGAACTGCCCGCCGGCGCCGCGCTCGGCCGCGAAGGCGCTGGTCCTTCCGGGTTCGCGCAGCACGCCCCTGACGGTCAGCGGCGCGGCGGACGCGGCGTCGATCGGCGGGCGGGCGGAGATGCTGTCGGCGACAAAGCCGCGGTCGACCATGATGGTCTTCCAGCCCCCCGCCTCGACCCGGCAGGCCGACACCAGGCGGGCCCCGGCCTTGCCCTCGTGCAGCGAGTAGACCTCGACCCAGGGCGCGCTCGCCAGACCAGGGCAGGACGCCTCGACGGCCGCGTACTCCACGTCGGCGCCGGCCCGAGCACTGGCGAGGACGTCGGCCAGCGGACGCGGCTCGGCTGTTCGGGCGGCTTCGACGCGGGCGATCACGTCCCGCTTCCAGGCCAGTCGCTGCAGTTGCCAGGTCCCGAGCGTACAGAGGATGGCGAAGGCGATCAGGGTGGCGATGGTCAGGCCGATCGGGAACCGGCGGCGGGGCGGCTCAGAACTCATCGTTCCGGACCTCGGCCGCCCGGGTGTGGAACTGCAGGGCGATCATCAGACCCTTGAGCGGCCGCAGCAGGCCGATGGACAGGAGCGCCGCGAGCGGCAGCCACAACAGCAGGTGCACCCAGACGGGCGGGCTGTAGGCGAGCTCCGCGAACAGGGCCGCGAAGACCACGACAAAGCCAGCGATCATGGTGATGAAGACCGTCGGCCCATCGCCGGAATCGACCGAGCGCAGGTCGAAACGGCATTCGGGGCAACGCTCCGCCACCTTCAGGAAGCCCGAGAAGAGTCTTCCCCTGGCGCAGTTGGGGCAGCGGCCGGCGAGACCGGCCGCGACCGCCTGGGGCCGCCGCAGCGGCGCGCCGGTCATCAGTGGCCGGAGCCCCCGAACGCCACGTAGATGAAGGCGAACAGGAAGAGCCACACCACGTCCACGAAGTGCCAGTACCAGGCCGCCGCC
>DASPLM010000093.1:0-4813 GCA_035627575.1 Caulobacteraceae bacterium
GCAGGGCGTCGCGGCCCGAGCGGTTCACCAGGTGGTGGCCGTTGCGGACGCCCGCCTTGAACCCAGCGCAGTCGCCGGCCTTCAGCACCGTCTCGCCCTCGTCCTCGACCAGCACGACCTCGCCCTCCAGAACCCAGACGAACTCGTCCTCGGCGGTGTGCCAGTGGCGCTGGCTGGACCACTGGCCGTCGGGCAGGCGGAGCAGGTTGACCCCGAACTGGTCCAGCCCCGCCGCGTTGCCGAGCCGCCAGCGCTGGCGCTGCTTGCACGGCGCGTCGTAGGGCGGGGGATAGCCCGTTCCATGGCGGACGGGCGCGGCTTCCTTGTCGATCTTCGGCATGACTCTTCTCCCCGGGAGCAGCGCCGCTTAAACGGGAGGCGATGACCGCTCCGCTCGACCCCGTACTGCTCGCCCGCGACCTGATCCGCAAGCCGTCCGTGACGCCCGCCGACGCGGGTGCGATGGACGTGCTCCAGCGCGCCCTGGAGGGCCTTGGCTTCGCCTGCCGGCGCATGCGCTTCGGCGAGGTGGAGAACCTCTACGCACGGCGGGGGACCGCTGGGCCCAACCTCTGCTTCGCAGGCCACACGGACGTGGTGCCGCCGGGCGATCCGGAGGCCTGGAGCGCCGCCCCATTCGACGCCGCCGTCGAGGACGGGGTGCTGGTCGGCCGCGGCGCGGTGGACATGAAGGGCGCCATCGCCGCCTGGACCGCCGCCGTGGCGCGAGTGGGCGAGATCCCGGGGTCGCTGTCCTTCCTCATCACCGGCGACGAGGAGGGCGTGGCGCTGGACGGCACGAAGAAGGTGGTCGCCGCGCTGATCGAGGAGGGCGAGAAGCTCGACCACTGCCTTGTGGGCGAGCCCAGCTCGGTCCAGCGCCTGGGCGACGTCATCAAGGTCGGCCGCCGCGGCAGCCTGAACGTCTGGCTCACCGTCACCGGCCGCCAGGGCCACGTGGCCTATCCCGAGCGGGCGGCCAACCCGATCCCGGTGCTGGCGAAGCTGCTGGACCGGCTGAACAGCCGCGTGCTGGACGACGGGTACCCGGCGTTTCCGCCGTCGAACCTCGAGATCACCACCATCGACGTGGGCAACCCCGCCACCAACGTGATTCCGGCGACGGCCAGGGGCCGCTTCGATATCCGCTTCAATCCGTCCTGGACCGGCGCGGCGCTGATGGCGTGGATCGAGGAGGAGGTCGCCGCGGTCCAGGCGGCCGCCGACGGGTGCGCCATCGCCGTGGAGTTCCTGCACTCCGGCGACGCCTTCCTGACCGAGCACGGCCCCTTCGTGGACCTGGTGCTGGACACGGTGGAGGAGACCGCCGGGGTCCGTCCCGAGCCCAACACCAAGGGCGGCACCTCCGACGCCCGCTTCATCCGCAGCCTCTGCCCGGTGGTCGAGTTCGGCCTCGTCGGCCAGACCATGCACCAGGTGG
This sequence comes from Caulobacteraceae bacterium, assembly GCA_035627575.1. Lineage (GTDB taxonomy): Bacteria > Pseudomonadota > Alphaproteobacteria > Caulobacterales > Caulobacteraceae > JAEZEZ01. Next base: position 1,442 of record DASPLM010000093.1, read on the forward strand.
ACGAGCGGGTTCCGGTGGAGGAGATCGAGCGGCTGACCGAGATCTACGCGGCGCTGATCCGGCGATACTTCGCAAGGTTCTCCGGCTGAACCGTCAGCCGACCCAGGTCTCGCCGAACCAGCGACGGAAGTTCGCGCCCAGAACCTTGTCCACCACGCGCGCGGGATAACCCCGCCGCGCCAGCTCTGCCGCGATGATCGCTGTCCGGTCGGGGCGGTTCAGGCCCTCCACGAACGGCGGCAGGCCCTCGCCCGGCGCGGAAACGCCGGCCGCCTTCCGCGCGGCGATCGACTTGTTCCACTGCGCCATGCTCTCGGGTCCCGTGTCGAAGGGCGTCAGCAGGGCGTCCGAGCCGACGCCGACGTGATCCTCGCCGCAGACCTTCAGGGCATGGGCCATGTGCGCCATGTAGTCCTCGACCGTCGGTTGGCGCCGGCCGCCAGTAAGGTAGGGCAGCTCGTAGATCCCGACCACGCCGCCCTGGTCCGCGACCGCCCTCAGGACGGCATCGGACTTGTGACGGGGGTGCGCCTCCAGCGCGGCGCAGCCTGCATGGGTGACCGAGACCGGCCGCTTCGACGCCGCCAGGGTTTCCAGTGTCGAGCGCTCGTCGGAATGGCTGACGTCGATGGAGACGCCGAGGCGGTTCATCCGCTCCACGGCCTCATGTCCCAGCGGCGTCAGGCCGGTGCTCTCGCGGGACATCACGCCCGAGGCGAAGGCGGACGGCTGATTGTAGCAGAGCTGCATGACCCGCACGCCGCGGCCATGGAACTCGTCGATCCGGTCGAGCTTGCCGTCTAGCATCTCCACGCTCTCGAAGGAGTAGATCATGCCCACCCGCCGGCCGCGCTCGACCGCGTCCAGCTCGGCCAGGGTGCGAACGTTGGCGTAGACGTCCTTCTGCAGGGCCATCACGCGATCGAAGAAGGCCAGCTCTTCGAGCATCCAGGCGTAGTCGGAGTTCGACCCGCCGAGCGAGATCTTGAAGGCCGTCAGGCCCGACGCCCGGATCTGGGCGATCGTCTCCGCGTCGAAGCGGGTTTCATCGTCGACCGGCGAGATCAGGTTGCCGTTGATGACGGGGGCGCCCCGCGCCGGTGCGAAGGCCATTGCGCGCGTCGCGGCGGCGCTGGCCGCCAGGCCGGCGCCGAGGGCCAGCACACGCCGCCGATCGATCTGCATCGTGAAATCCCTTGCGGCCAAACACCGTCGGCCTAGTATGCGTAAGCCCTTACGGAGTTGTCAATGCAGGCCGATCAGCAGTCCCCTGGCGCCTATGCCCGCAGCCTGGGCGCCGCCGCCATCGGCGGCCGGCTCAGGCGGCTGTCCGAACGGATCGACCGGGAGGCGGGGCGCCTCTACGCCGAAGCGGGCGTGAAGTTCGAACAGCGCTGGTTCGGCGTGCTCAACCTGCTGCACCGGTACGGTGCGCTCTCGGTGGGCGAACTCGCGGGAGCGCTTGGAGTGAGCCACGCCTCGATCAGCCAGATCCGGGATTCGCTGCAGCGCGCCGGCCTGGTCTCGGCCACGCCCGACCCGGACGACGCCCGCAGCCGCAGGCTGACGCTGAGCGTCGAGGGGGTCGCCCTCTACGCCTCGTTGCGGCCGCTATGGGACGCCCTCGACGCCGTGGCGGTGGAGCTGGACCGCGAGGCGGGCGGCGTCGTCGCCTTGCTCGACCGGCTGGAGGACGCGCTCGACCGCCGGTCGCTTGTCGAGCGGGCGCGCCAGCGCCTGGGCGGTTAGTAGGTCACCCCGGTCAGGTACAGCCCGTCCGGCGGGGCCACCTGGCCGCAGCGGGTTCGGTCGGCGGCGTCCAGCGCAGCCTTCAGGTCTTCGATCGTCCAGCGGCCCATGCCGACCTCGACCAGGCTGCCCGTCATGGAGCGGACCTGGCGGTGCAGGAAGGAGCGGGCCTCGAAGCGCAGGCGGACCTCCTCGCCGATGGCCGTGACCTCGGCGACGTCCAGGGTCTTCACCGGCGACTGGGCCTGGCACTGGGCGTCGCGGAAGGTGGTGAAGTCGTGCAGGCCGACCAGCGCCTTCGCCGCCGCCGCCATGGCCTCGACGTCCAGTCCGGTCTTGATCCACCAGACCCGACCCTGCTCCAGCGCCGGCCGCGGGCGCCCGTGCAGCACGCGGTAGAGGTATCGGCGGCCCGTAGCCGAGAAGCGCGCGTGGAAGTCGTCGTCGACCCGCTCGGCCTTGAGGATCACCACCGGTTCGGGAACGAGGTGAGCGTTGATCGCCTCCTGGACCGTGCGCTCCGGCCAGTCGCGGGCCAGGTCCACGTGGGCCACCTGGCCCGTCGCGTGCACCCCCGTGTCGGTGCGGCCGGCCGCGGCGATGCGCACGCGCTCGCCGCAGAAGCGCTCGATGGCGGTCTCGATAGCCGCCTGAACCGACGGCCCGTTGGCCTGGGCTTGCCAGCCCTTGTAGGGGCCGCCGTCGTATTCGATGAGCAGGCGGTAGCGGGGCATCAGCCCAGGACCACGCCTTCGGGGATGGGGAAGCCGCGCACGAACTCCTCGACGTCCTGCGCCCCCTTGCCCTCGCGCTGAACCCGCAGCAGGCGCACCGCGCCGTCGCCGCAGGCGATGTGCAGGTCGGCGTCCAGCACCTCGCCCGCCTGTCCTGCCGCGGGGCTGACCTCGCTCATCAGCGCCTTCACCCGCACCGGTCCCTTCGGCGACGGCGCCTCGAACCAGGCGCCGGGGAAGGGCGAGAGTCCGCGGATGTGGCGATCGATCTCGGGACCGCTCCGGGTCCAGTCGATACGCGCCTCGGCCGGAGTGATCTTCTTCGCGTAGGTGGGTTCGCCCTCCTGGGGCGTCTCGGTCTGGCCGCCGCGCTCGATGGCGGCCAGCGCGCGCGGCAGCAGGGAAGCGCCGATGGCGGCCAGCCGCTCGGTCAGGGTTCCGGCCGTGTCGTTCCATTCGATCGGCGTGACTTCCGACAGGATGATCGGCCCCTCGTCCAGCCCTTCCGACATGCGCATCACCTGCACGCCGGTGACCGTGTCGCCGGCCATGATGGCGCGCTGGATCGGGGCCGCGCCGCGCCAGCGGGGGAGCAGGGACGCGTGCAGGTTGAAGCAGCCGAGCCGGGGCGCCTCCAGCACCTCGCGCTTGAGGATTTGGCCGTAGGCGACGACCACGGCCGCGTCCACGTCCAGCGCCTTGAACGCCTCGATCTCGATCGGGTCCTTCATGGAGACAGGCGTGCGGACGGTGAGGCCCATGCTCTCGGCAAAGGCGTGCACCGGCGAGGGCGCCAGCTGCTGTCCCCTGCCCCGCGGTTTGGGCGGCTGGGAGTAGACGGCCACGATCTCGTGCCCCGCCGCGACCAGGTCGGCCAGGGCGCGCACGG
>DASPLM010000094.1:0-4009 GCA_035627575.1 Caulobacteraceae bacterium
TCCGACCCGAGGGCGCGAGAGTTCCACCAAGAGGTTCAGGGGGAGAACCATCAGCGACCTCCCCACGGGCCCGCTCTCCCTTCGCCATCCCCAGCCGCGACACCCCGACCCGCTGGACGGCCGTCGCGAACCGCCGCAAAACCCTCCCATGGCGCGCGAGATCGTTCTCGATACGGAAACCACCGGCTTCGACCCGCGGACGGGCGACCGGCTGATCGAGATCGGCTGCATCGAGATCGAGGACCTGCTGCCGACCGGGCGCACCTACCACCAGCTGATCAACCCCGAGCGGCTGATCCCGCCGGACGCGATCAAGGTGCACGGCATCACCGACGACGCGGTGCGGGGCAAGCCGAAGTTCGCGGAGATCTGCGACGAGCTGCTGGACTTCATCGGCGACGCCCCGATCGTGGCCCACAACGCCCAGTTCGACCGCAACTTCGTCAATCACGAGCTGGGCCGCTGCGCCCGGGCGATCCTCGAGGACGCGCGCTGGATCGACACCCTCGGCCTGGCCCAGAAGCGCTTTCCGGGCATGCACAACTCGCTCGACGCGCTCTGCAAGCGGTTCAAGATCTCGCTCGCCGAGCGGACCATGCACGGGGCGCTGATCGACGCCCGGCTCCTGTCGATGGTCTATCTGGAGCTGCGCGGCGGCAAGGAGCGCGGGCTGGAGCTGACGACCATCGTCAAGGCCCGGCCCAGCGTCAGCATCGCCACCGGCGGCTACGGCGAACGCCCGCGCCCGCTGGCGCCGCGCATCACCGACGAGGAGCGCGCCGCCCACGAGGCCTTCATCGCCAAGGTGTTCAAGGACGGCGGCGTCTGGGGCGAACTCGAGAAGGCGTGAGGGCCGGCTAGTCCCGCCGCCGCTCGACCTGGCCGGCGACCCACGACACCAGGCTGACCACCAGGGCGCCCAGCAGGGCGGCCCAGAAGCCGTCGACCTCGAACCCGGGAACCAGCGCGCCGACGAGGCCCAGCATGGCGGCGTTCACCACCAGCAGGAACAGGCCCAGCGTCAGGATCGTCAGCGGCAGGGTGAGGATCACCAGCACCGGCTTCACCAGCGCATTGACCACGCCCAGCAGCACCGCCGCCAGGATCAGGCTGCCGATCCCGCTGAAGCCGATCCCCGGGACGAGCACGGCCGCAAGCCACAGGGCGAGGGCCGAGACGACGGCGCGGATCAGGAAACTGGTCATGGGACGCATGTCGTCACGGCGGCGCCGGAAGGCAACGGGGGCTGCGCCTTTCGAACCCTCAGGCCTCGCCCTGGGTCGGGTCGAGCTGGCCCTTGCGGCTCTCGTAGATGGCGCCGAAGTCGATCGGCTCCAGCATGAAGGGCGGGTAGAAGCCGCCGTCGGCGGTGGCCGAGGCGATGATCTGGCGCGCGAAGGGGAAGAGGTAGCGCGGGCATTCCACCAGCAGCACCTGCTCCAGTTCGGCTTCCGGGATGCCGATGACCTGGAACAGGCCGCCGTACACCAGGTCGATCTGGAACATCGGGCCCTGCTCGGTCGAGGCCTTCACCGACAGTCGCATGTCGATCTCGAACAGGCCGTCGGCGCGGCCCTTGGCGTTCATTTCGACGCCCATGTCGACCTCGGGCTTGCCGTCCATGCGGAGGCTTTCCGGGGCGCGCGGGTTCTCGAACGAGAAGTCGCGCACGAACTGGGTCAGGACGCGGAAGGCGGGCGCCGGGGGCTGGCCCGGGGTGACGGCGTCGGTCATCAGATGTCTCAGACCCCGCAAAGGGCCTCTCCAAATCGAAGCGGCGCTGCTATCACGCGAGACCGACAGGTGCAACGCGACCCTGTCGAGCGGATGGGCTCCTATATGGGGTGGCCGACGCCGGACTGGAGACGAGTGGACGCATGCTGACCGAAGACCCGCCCCTGATGCTGATCATCGTCGTCGCCATCGGCGCGGCGGCCGTGCTGTTCATGCTGTACCAGACCCTGGGCAAGCGGGTCGGGCGCCAGCCGGGCGACGCCGGCACGGACCTGGACAAGTACCGCCCGCGTGACCCTTCGGCGCCCAAGGCCGAGCGGCCGGCGGTGGAGCTGGGCGAGGCGGCGACCGGCGCGGCGGCGATCCGCCAGCGCGACCCGAACTTCGAGCCCACGGAGTTCCTCGAAGGCGCCCGCACCGCCTACACCACCATCGTGCGCGCCTTTTCGGCCGGCGACAGGGACGCCCTGCGCCCCCTGCTGGCCGCGCCGGTGATGAGCTCCTTCGAGGCGGTGATCGCGCAGCGCGAGAGCGAGGGCCGCAGCGAGAGCGTCGAATTCCTGCATCCCCCCCGCGCCGACCTGGATCAACTCGAGCTGGAGGGGAATACGGCCCGCGCCCGGGTGCGTTTCCTCGGCGAGCTGCGCACCCGCTCCAAGGGCCCCGAGGGCGAGGCGGTGGACGACCGCCGCACCGCCGAGATCTGGACCTTCGAACGCGACGTCACCTCCTCGGACCCGAACTGGTCGCTGGCCCGGGTCGAGGCCGCGGAAGCCTGATGCGGCTGCGGATCGCCGCCGGCGCGGCGCTGCTGCTGCTGCTCGCCGCCTGCGCCACGCCGCGCGAACCGGTCCCCGGGCCCGGACCTACGCCGCCGCCGCCGCCGCGTCCTGCGGCCGGCATCAGCCCCGCCGCCCTGCCCGGCTGGGACCGGGAGGACCACGCCGGCGCCCTGGCGGCCTTCCAGGCCGGATGCGGCGCCGCCCGCGACGAGGCCGGCCGCGCGCTGTGCCGCGAGGCGCGCGCCCTGGCGGGGGCAGACGCCGCGACGGCGCGCCGCTTCTTCGAGACCCGCTTCCGCGCCGTTGCGCTGGAGGGGACGGGCCTGCTCACAGCCTATTTCGCCCCGGAGTACGAAGCCCGGACTGCGCCGGACGAGATCTTCTCCATGCCGGTGAAGCCCAGGCCGACGGAGCTGCAGCGGGGCCCCGACGGCAAGTACCCGGCCTGGAAGACCCGCGCCGAGATCGAGACGGAGGACGGTCCCGCCCTCGCCTGGATGCGAGCCGAGGACCTGTTCTTCATGCAGATCCAGGGCTCGGGCTATCTCACCTTCCCGGATGGGCGCCGCGCGCGCGCGGCCTATGCCGCCGACAACGGCCAGCCGTTCGTGGGCATCGCCCGGCCGATGGCGGAGCAGGGCCTGCTGCCGCCCAACGGAACCTCCGGCGACGCCATCCGAGCCTGGCTGGCGGCCCACCGCGGCCCCGAGGCGCAGGCGATCACCGACCTCAATCCGCGCTACATCTTCTTCGCGCTCGAGGCCGACGACGGCGGCCAGCCCCGGGGCGCGGCCAACATCCCCCTGCCCGAGGGCCGCGCCATCGCCGTGGATCCCTCGCACCACGCCTACGGCGCCGCCTACTGGATCGAGGGCGACGGCGGGAACCTGATCGGGGCGACGCGCAGCTACCGGCGGCTGGTCATGGCGCTCGACACCGGCGGGGCGATCAGGGGCCCGGTCCGGGCCGACCTCTACCTCGGCCGTGGCGAGGCGGCGGGGACCGAAGCCGGGCGGGTGCGCCATCCGTTGCGGATGTGGCGGCTGATGCCGGCGCGCTGAGACGGAACAGAAGGCGGTCGCGGGGCCTTCCCCGCCAGAACCCTGGGGATCGATGCACGTGTTCGACCACTCCGAAGCCCTGCGCGGCAAGACCCTCGTCCTCACCGGCGCCACGTCGGGCGTCGGCCTGATCACGGCCCGAAAGGCGGCCCGCATGGGCGCGCGGCTGTTCCTGGTCGCCCGCAACGGCGAGGCCCTGTCGCGCCTGTGCGAGGAACTGTGGGCCGGCGGGACCGACGCCGGCTGGGCCGCGGCCGACGTGGGCGACGCGGAGCAGGTGAAGGCGGCGGCGGCCGAGGCCATCGCCCGCTTCGGCGGCTTCGACGCCTGGGTGAACATCGCCGGCGTGGCCATCTACGCGCCCCTGCTGGAGACGCCGCGGGACGAGCACGAGCGGCTGTTCCGGACCAACTACTGGGGCGTGGTCAACGG
>DASPLM010000095.1:0-5339 GCA_035627575.1 Caulobacteraceae bacterium
CTCGGCGGCGGCGGAGAACATCGCCGGCGCCGGCGGCAGCGACCAGCTGATCGGCGCGGGCGGCGCCGATCTGCTCGACGGCGGCGACGGCGACGACATCCTCGACGGCGGGCTCGGGTACGACGGCGTCGAGGGCGGTGCGGGCAATGACCGCATCTACGGCGTCGGGCTGCTGAACGGCGGCGCGGACAACGACGTGATCACCGTCCGCAGCACCGCGCAGGTCTACGCCAACGCGCACGGCAACGACGGCGACGACCGCATCTACGGCGGCACGGGCACCGACTACCTGTTCGGCGATGCGGGCAACGACGCCCTCTATGCCGGCAACCTGAACAACGGCCTCTACGGCGGCGACGGGAACGACCGCCTGTTCACCGAGTTCGGCGGCAGCGACCTGAACGGCGAAGCGGGCGACGACTTCATGCAGGCCCGCGCCGACGAGACCGCCTGGACCGAGTTCGACGGCGGGACCGGCTTCGACACCGTCTCCTACCGCAACGCCGTCGGCGACAGCTGGGACCGCGGGGTCTCGATCAGCGGCGACCGCGGCCAGACCGGCGCGGCCACGAACGACTGGTACATCAGCGTCGAGAAGTTCGTGCTGAGCGATTTCGACGACACCCTCATCGGCAACACGATGAGCGTCTCGGGCCAGGCCTTCGAGGCGCGCGGCTACGACGGGAACGACGATCTGCGCGGCGGCGCGGGCCTGGACAGCCTGTTCGGCGGAGATGGCGACGACGACCTGGCCGGAAACGCGGCCGACGACCATCTCTACGGCGGGGCGGGGACGGACGACCTCAAGGGCGGGGACGGAATCGATACGCTCGATGGCGGCGGATCGTCGACCGGGGCGGACGTGCTCGCCGGCGGCGCGGGCGCCGACACCTTCGTCTTCAAGGTCGGCCACGGGTCCGTGGACCTGACCGACTACGTCTGGGGCGAGGACCGGCTCGACGTGGCGACCTTCGTCGCCGGCAGCCATACCTGGTTCATGGTGGGCCACGGCCCTGACACCGAGGTGGTCTTCTCCACCGGCGACACGATCGTCTTCAGGGGGGTCGACACGACGGTGGTCCAGCAGATCATGGACGAGGCGACCGGCCCCGGCGACGTCTTCGAACCCATGACGCCGCCGGATCGCCTGGGCCTCGAAACGCACGGCGACCACGACGTGGCGGCGCCCGCATTCGTCCTCGCCGGGGGCGAGTGGCTGCTGGCCGGCTGAGGAGTCCCGGCCGTCATTTTTCTACAGGTCCGACCCGGACCGTCCACGGCTAGGCCTGCTCCCTCGCAATCCGAGGGAGCAGGACGATGGCCATCCACGAACTTACCGCCGGGGACGACGTCTTTCCGCAGGCCGGCGTTTCGACGCGCGGCGACGACGTCATCCACGGCCTGGACGGGAACGACGACATCGCGTCCGGGAACGGGAACGATTCCGTCCACGGCGGCGACGGGGACGACCTGCTGAAGGGCGGCGCCGGCGACGACGACCTGCAGGGCGAGGCGGGGGAGGACCGCCTCTACGGCGGAGAGGGCCGCGACAGCCTGCACGGCGGGCTGGACGACGACACCCTCTTCGGCCAGGGCGGGAACGACCAGCTCTACGGCGGCGGGGGCGACGACCTCCTCATCGGCGGCGCGGGCGCCGACTCCTTTTTCGGCCTCGGCGGCTACGACACGGTCACGTACCGCTACGAAGCCGCGGGGGTGACGGTGGACGTGGAGGGGCTCTGGGGCCTCGGCGACGGCGACGGCTTCGACACCATCGAGCGCGTCCAGCTCACGAATTTCTCCGACGACTACTACGGCGGCAACGGCGCCATGACCGTGCTGCTCATGGGCGGCGACGACTCGGCCGAGGGCGGCGCAGGGGCGGAGATCGTCTACGCGGGGGCGGGCGAGGACTTCCTGTACGGGCGCGGCGGCGACGACCGGCTCTACGGCGACGCGGGTTCAGACAGCCTGGAAGGCGGAACCGGCGACGACATCCTGGTCGGCGGCGGCGCCGAGGACGACCTGCTGCGCGGCGACTGGGGCGACGACCGCATCTACGGCGAGGGCGACGAGATCTACGGCGGCGAAGGGAACGACGTGATCTCGCTGTCGGGCCGCAGCAACCAGGCCTCTGGCGGCGCAGGCGCCGACCGCATCGTCGGCTCCGGCGACCCGACGAGCACCGACACCATGAGCGGCGACGAAGGTGACGACGTCATCTACGGCGGCGTCGGCTCCGGGCAGATCCATGGCGGAGACGACAACGACCGCCTGTTCTCGGACGGGGAGGCGCAGCTGCATGGCGACGCCGGCGACGACCTGCTGCAGGGCGCCGCCACGGGCGGCGGCGGCAACCTCTTCGACGGCGGCTCCGGCGTCGACACCGTGTCCTACCGCAACGCCGCCGGCGCGGTGGAGATCTGGGCCGACTGGGCCGACAACATGGGCGCCGCCGCGGGCGACTCCTTCGTCGAGGTGGAGCGGTTCGCGCTGAGCGAACACGACGATTACTTCACCGCCGGCGGCCTCAGCGTCGACGGACACGATCTCGAGGTCCGCGGCTACGGCGGGGACGACGACCTGGTCGGCGGCGCCGGCCGCGACTCTCTCTTTGGCGGCACGGGCGACGACATCGTCGACGGAGGCGACGCCGACGACCGCCTCTACGGCGGCGACGGCTTCGACGACCTGTACGCGGGCGCCGGCGACGACCTGCTGGACGGCGGCTTCGAAGGCGGCAACCTGTGGGGCGAAGCCGGGGCGGATACCTTCGTGTTCCGCGTCGGCGACCAGAACTCCGGCTTCAGGGACTTCGAGTACGGCGTCGACGCCATCGACGTCGCGAGCTTCGCCACGGCGAACCTCGCCTTCAGCCTGGCCGAGGAATTCGGAGGCGTGACCGTCAGCTTCGCCAGCGGCGACAGCCTGTTCATCGGCAACATCGGCGAGGCGCAGGCGCAAGCCCTCCTGGACGACGCCTACGCAGCCCCGCCGGCCGCGCCGGAGGCGGCGGACGATGGCGCGTTCGCCCGGACCTTCGTCTTCGGCAACGGCGAGTGGCTGCTGGCCGGCTAGGCCTCGGCGGTCGGCAGGTCGACCCAGAAGCGCGCGCCCTCGCCGGGCTTGCTCTCGAAGCCCAGCGAGCCGCCCTGCAGCTCGGCCAGGCGGCGCGCCAGGGCCAGGCCGATGCCGTGGCCTTCGATGGTGGTCTTCTCGAGACCGAGACGGTTGAAGGGCTCGAACAGCTCCTTCTGCTTCTCGGGCGCGATGCCCGGGCCCTTGTCGATCACCTCGACCCGGCACCGGTCGGCGGCCGGCTGGGACACGCGCAGGGTCACGACGCCGCCGGCGCGGCCGTACTTGACCGCATTGGTGACGAGGTTGGTCAGCACCTGGGACAGGCGCACCGAATCCGCGCGGGCGACAACCTTTTCCCGCGGCGTGTCGACGACCCACTTCAGGCCGGCGGCCTCGGGCTTCACGGCCATGGCGCGCTTGACGTCCTCGACCATGCCGATGACGTCGACGGGCCGCAGGTTGACGGCCACGGCGCCGGACTCGGCGCGGGCCACGTCCAGCAGGTCGTAGGCGAGCGCCTCGATCTGGCGCGCCGTCCGCACCAGCATGTCCGACATCTCCTCCTGCATCGGGGTGACCGGACCGAGCTTGCCCGCCCCCCACAGCTCGCCGATGCCGATGATGCCGCCCACCGGGCTCTTGATCTCGTGGCTGACGTTGGCCAGCAGGCGCGACTTGCCCTCGCTGGCCTTCTCGGCGCGGCGGCGGTGGTCGGCGAGTTCCGAGGCGTAGCTGTCGCGCTCCCGCAGCACGGCGGCCACGGGCAGGGTCGAGAGGCAGACCACGGCCAGGTACAGCTGCAGCCAGTAGATCTTGGCCTGGGCGTCCATGCCGGTGAGCTCGGCGATGGGGCCTTCGCCGGAGACGGTGAAGACCAGGGCGGTGAAGGCGACGGTCAGGGCGGCGCCGGCGGCGCCGAGCACGCCGAACCGCAGGGAAGCCAGGATCAGCAGCGGGGTTACCAGCAGCAGGGTCAGCAGGTGGCTCTGGCTGCCCCAGCCATGCACATCGCCCAGTATGTAGTCATGGCCGAAGATGCAGGCCACGGCGGCCAGGATGACGACTCCGGTGACCGCCGCCTCGACGCGCTGTCGCATCCGCAGGCTGGTGAGGTCCTCGAGCCGCAGGGCGAGGCCGAAGGGCGCGATCAGCATCATGCCCAGTGCGTCGGCGGTCCAGGAATCCAGCCACAACTGGCCGAAGCCGGGCGCCGAACCGAGGGCGCCGGAAATGGTCATGAAAACGGGCGTCGCCAGGGTGGCGCACAGCGCCGGCGCCACCAGCGCGGCGACGACCAGCAGCTTGCACAGCCCGCCCAGGCCGCTCACGGCGGCGTCGCGGCCGACCCAGCGGCGGGTCAGCCACGCGGCCAGCAGGATTTCGACGGAGTTCGCCAGGGCGATGGGCACCACCGCCCAGACGGGCGCGCCTCCCAGGATCAGGGGCGCGCCGAGCGCGACGCCGATCACGCCCATCAGCCGCCCGGTGCTGACGAGTGACCATCGGCTGCGCATCACGGCGACGAAGGCGATGGCGTTCGTGGGCCAGATCGCCGTCAGGGTCTCGAAGCGGGTGAAGGCCAGGGCCGCCATGCTGACGGCGAACAGCAACAGGCCGAGCGCGACGAGACCGAGCGCGTCCATCATGGCCTTGCGTGAAGGCCGTTCCGGCGCGCTGGCGGCGATGGCGGGGGCTGGATAGGCCAGGGTCAAGGGCGTCTTCCGGCAGCGGCGCGGCTGTCGCAGCCCGCCTCTTCGACCGTGCAGCCTAGGTGAAACCGCCTAAGAACTGGTGAAAACCGGTGTCATTGGCCCTGCAGCACCGCGGCGAAGCGGCGCACAGCGCCGGCCGGACCTTCCGGATCGTTCCAGACCCCGCCGCTGACCGCCAGGAAGTCGGCCCCGGCCTCCACCAGGGGCGCGGCGTTCTCGGGCGTGATGCCGCCGATGGCGACGCAGGGCGCGAACATGGTCTCCTGCCAGATGGACAGGATCTCCGGCTCCGGCCGGTGTTCGGTCTCCTTGGTCGTGGTCGGGTAGAAGGCGCCGAACGCGACGTAGTCGGCGCCCGCCTCGGCCGCTTCCATGGCCAGGTGCCGGCTGTCGTGGCAGGTGATGCCGATCATGGCGTCCTTGCCCATGATCCGCCGCGCCTCGTCATAGGAGGCGTCGGACTGACCCACGTGCACGCCGTCGCAGCCGAGGCGCCGCGCCAGGTCGGGGCGATCGTTCAGGATCACTGCGACGCCCCGGGCGTGG
>DASPLM010000096.1:0-2201 GCA_035627575.1 Caulobacteraceae bacterium
ACGCCCATCGAGCGGGACGCCTTCATGGCGGCCGCCTATGCCGACCGCCCGGGCTGGGCGGGCCGGTCCAACTTCACCGACGCCCAGTTGGCGAGAATCCTGGCGACGGCCCTGGAGCGGAACACCTCGCTGGCGCTGCACGTCTCGGGCGACGGGGAACTGGCGCGCCTGCTGACCGCGATGGAGTCGGCCGCGCCGCCGGCGCGGTGGCGTCCGCTGCGGGTGCGCATCGAGCACGGCGACGGCCTCACCCCCGCCCTTCTGCCCCGCGCGAGGGCGCTGGGGGTCGTCCTCGTCGCCAACCCGCTCCACCTGGACGCCATGCCCGAGGCCTCGGGCCTGCCGATGATGCGGGCCCGGCTGGGAGAGCAGCGCAGCGGCGAGTTCCAGCGCATGCGCTCGGTCATCGACGCCGGCGTACCCGTCGCCCTGGGCTCCGACGCCGGAGGGCCGGCGGCCAATCCGTTCCTCAACATCATGCTCGCGGTGGCGGGCCCCCACGACCCCGCCGAGGCGCTCACCCGCGAGCAGGCGCTGACCGCCTACACCGCCATGGCCGCCTTCGCCGAGGGGCGGGAAGCCGAGAAGGGGGCGCTGCGCAAGGGCATGGCCGCCGACCTGGCCATCCTCAGCCAGGACATCCTGTCGGCCCCCCTGCCGTCCCTGCCGGCCACGCGCAGCATCCTCACCCTGGTCGACGGCAGGGTCGTCCACGCGGAGGGGCCGTTCGCCGGCCTGGCGCCGGCGCCCTGACGGCGGCCGGCCCGACTCGCCCGGGGCTTCCCCCGCCGCGCGGCGCTGCCTAGAACAGGGGTCTCAGGGAGGCCTCGCTCAATGAAGGTCGTTTGTCTCGGCGGCGGACCCGCGGGGCTCTATTTCGCGATCTCCATGAAGCTGCGCGACCCCGCGCACGAGATCACCATCCATGAGCGCAACCGCGCCGGCGACACCTTCGGCTGGGGCGTCGTCTTCTCCGACCAGACCATGGACAACCTGCGCCGCAACGATCCCGAGGGCGCGGTCGCCATCGCCGAGGCCCTGGCCTGGTGGGACGACATCGACGTGCACGTGCACGGCCAGACCATCACCTCCGGCGGCCACGGCTTCTCCGGCATCGGGCGCAAGAAACTGCTGGAAATCCTGCAGGCGCGGGCGCGCGAACTGGGCGTGCGCGTCTTCTACGAGAGCGAGGTCGAGCTGGAGGACCTGGAGCGGTTCGCCGACGCCGACCTGATCGTCGCCGCCGACGGCCTGAACTCCAAGGTGCGCAACGCCTGGCCCGACGCCTTCCAGGTCGACGTGGACGTGCGGCCGAACAAGTACGTCTGGCTGGGGACGACCAAGGCCTTCGACGCCTTCACCTTCGCCTTCGAGCAGACGGAGCACGGCTGGATCTGGGCCCACGCCTACCGCTTCGAGGAAGGCCGCTCGACCTTCATCCTGGAGTGTTCGGAGGAGACCTGGCGGGGCTTGGGCTTCGACCGGATGGACCAGGACGAGACCTGCCGCGCGGGCGAGCGGATCTTCGCCAGGCACCTGGACGGCCACGCGCTGGAATCCAACGCCAAGCACCTGCGCGGCTCGGCCTGGCTGAACTTCCCGCGCGTGCTGTGCCGCAACTGGCGCAAGGACAAGGTCGTGCTGCTGGGCGACGCGGCCCATACGGCGCACTTCTCCATCGGATCGGGCACCAAGCTGGCCTTCGAGGACGCCATCAAGCTGGCGGAGGTGCTGCATGCCGGCCTGCCGTTCGAGGAGGCCATGACGGCCTACCAGGACGAGCGCCAGATCGACGTGCTGAAGCTGCAGAGCGCGGCCCGCAACTCGACCGAATGGTTCGAGCACCTGGAGCGCTACATCGACCTGCCGCCGCTGCAGTTCGCCTATTCCCTGCTGACGCGCAGCCAGCGGGTCAGCCACGAGAACCTGCGCCTGCGCGACCGCGGGTTCCTCACCGGCGTCGAGCGCTGGTTCGCCGAGCGGGCGGGCGCCCCCGTCGGGCGCGAGCCGCCGCCGCCGATGTTCGCGCCGCTGCGCCTGCGCGGGCTGGAGCTGGCCAACCGCGTCGTCGTCTCGCCCATGTGCATGTACTCGGCCAAGGACGGGCTGATCGACGAGTTCCACCTCGTCCACCTGGGCGCGCGGGCCATGGGCGGCGCCGGCCTGGTGTTCACCGAGATGACCGACGTCTCGGCCGACGG
>DASPLM010000097.1:0-5597 GCA_035627575.1 Caulobacteraceae bacterium
GATGGCGACCGCCGGTCGCTCGGCGGCCCTGCGGCCGGCGCGACCGACGCCACGATCGCTACGCTCGGCCCCGGCACCGGCTTCGGCCTCGCCGCCTGGGTGGATGACGGGCAAAGGCAGGCGGTGGTCTCCGGCGAGGGCGGCCACGTCGGCTTTGCGCCCGTGGATGACGTGGAGGTCGAGATCCTGCGCCTGCTGACCCGACGTTACGGCCGGGTCTCAATCGAGCGTATCCTCTCCGGGCCGGGCCTGGCCGCGCTGCACGAAGCCCTGTCCCAGATCGACGGGAAGGCATGCGATCCGCTCGGCCCCGACGCGGTGACCCGGCGGGCGTTGGCGGGCCAGGCGGACGCACGCCGCACGGTGGAACGATTCTGCGCCATTCTCGGCTCGGTCGCCGGCGATGCCGCCCTGGCCCTGGGAGCCCGCGGCGGCGTCTATGTCGCCGGCGGCGTGGGGTCCGCAATCGCCGACATCCTGGCGCGAAGCGATTTCCGGCAGAGGTTCGAGGACAAGGGCAGGTTCGCGGGCTACCTGCGGACCGTTCCCACCTGGCTGGTCACCCGCGACCACCCGGCCCTGCTGGGCGCGGCCAACTGCGCACGGACGTTGCACGCGCCCTGACAGCGACTCAGCCGCGGGCGGTCGCCACCCGGCTGGTGACCGAGCCGAGCCCGGCGAGCATGGCCCGGAGCGCGGGATCGTCGGCGGCGCCCGGCCCTGCGCCGAGCACGAGCCGCAGGGCCTGAATGTGCACCAGGGCGGCCGGCCATTCCCATCGTCCCTGCACCCGCAGGCCGTCCGTCAGTTCGCAGAGGCTGTAGGCCACCTCGTACAGCGGGCCCGTCTCGAAGAAGCCGGCGAGGTCGAGCACCGAGTGGGCCAGGGTATAGATCTCGTCGGATGGGTCCGCCGATCGGGACCGGGCCACCGCCTCCAGCTTTCCGACCAGCGTCTCGATCGACTGCATGGCGCCGTCGCGGGCGGTGTCCAGCGCGTCCTGCGCCTTTTCGAGGCATTCGGCCGCCGTGCGTCCGCCGGGGCGCCGCATCTGTTCGGCGAGGGCGTGGCGCACGGGATAGACCTTGGCCGAACTCATAGGCTCACTCTCTTAGGGTTCAGAAGCATGTCGATCTCGGACTGGTCCATGTTGGCCTCGGTCGCCATGCCGACGTGGGCCGACAGGTCGCCCTCGCGGCGGCCGCCCATGCCCAGAGGCGGACCCAGGTTCCGGACCCGGCGGTCGGGGCCGGCGTAGGTGTCGCAGTCGACGAAAGACCGGTTGTCACGCGCCACCCAGGTGATGCGCTGGAGCAGGATCATCGGCGTGAGCGGCTTGACCACCACGAAGTTGGCGCCGCAGTCGCGGCTCTTCTCGACGCGGGATTCCGTGGCATGTCCGGTCAGCATGATGACGGGCGTGGTGATCGATCGCTTCGGTCCGTCGCGGCGCAGCCAGCGTACGAAATCGTAGCCGTCCATGTCCGGCATGGCGCAATCGACGATGATCAGGTCGATCGCCTTGGCCTTGACGATGGTCACAGCCTCGGAGGCGGAGGAGCACTTGATCTGCTGCTTGACGCCGAAGCCGCGAACCACCGAACTCAGGATTTCGAGCGCTTCGGGACTGTCGTCGATCAGGAGGACCGTCGAGTGCTCGAGGTTGATGCGCGTTTCGGGGCTGAGCGCGCTCATCAGAACAGCTCCAGGTCGCCCGCCTCGCCCTCGGCGGACAGGGCCTGCCCGTGCGGCAGGAGGGCGCTGCGCAGCCGCGCCGCGAGTTGGGCGAGCGGCACGTCATGCAGCGCCGGGCCCACCGGGATGGCGGCCTCGGGGGCGGAGTCGGCCAGACGCGCGACGAAGCGCGCGAGCACGTCCAGGTGCTGCTGCAGGGCATCGAGGCCCTGGGCTTCCTGCATCGCCAGCTTGCGGTCTTCGCCGGACGAGCGGCGCACCATCTCGGAGACCAGCCCTTCCAGTGCGACGGCGTGGGCGCTGCTCACGCGCAGTTCGTCGGCCAGGGCCGCGAGCACGGTGGGGAGCGGCGCCGAGGCGGTCATCAAAAGAGCTCCACCGCGCCGTGGTCGACCGGTACGGGGCGAGGCCTGGGACGCTCCACCTCGCCGGCCACGGCCTTCTGCATGGCGCGGCCGCTGGCCGGCCAGAAGTGCACCCGCCGTGCGTTGGGGCCCCGGAGGCTGGCGGCGATGATCGGAATCCCTTCGTCCCGAAGGAAGCGCTCGGCGAAGTCGGCATTGGACGTGCCGACATCGGCCAGGGTGTCGAACATGCGGCCGCCGCCGAAGACCTTGGCCTGAAGCCGGTCGCGCCGCGCGCCTGCGGCCAGGATGCCGTTGATCAGCACCTCCATGGCGTAGGCCCCATAGCGCCGGCTTTCCGAGGTCGCCTCGTCGCGACTCTCGGGCAGCAGGAAGTGGTTCATGCCGCCGACGCGAGCCTTGGGATCATGCAGGCACACGGCCACGCACGATCCGAGGATCGTGGACAGCAGTACGCTCTCGTCGCCGCTGACGTGGTGCTCGCCCTGGCCGACGTGGACACGCTCTTCTGTCGTCATGTGAGCGGTCCGAACACGGCTTCCAGCTTTTCCTTCAGCTGGGCGACGGTGAAGGGCTTCACGAGGTAGTTGTTCACGCCGAACTGCACCGCGCGCTGCACCAGGTCACGGTCGGCGCGGCCGGTGAGCATGATGAAGGCGCAGCCCTTCGTGGGGGCGTGGGCGCGCACCGCGCGCAGCAGACCCAGGCCATCCAGGTTGGGCATGTTGAAGTCCGAGATGACCAGGTGCGCGGGCTTCTCGATCATGGCCCGCAGGCCCAGCTCGCCGTCGGCGGCCTCGCGTGTCTGGGTGATGCCCAGTTGCTGCAGGCTCGTGCGGATCAGGGCGCGCATGGAGGACTGGTCGTCGACGATCAGGGCGGTGATGGCGGAGGCGGCAGGCATTTTACGCAACTTCCCTATGCGGCTCGTCGGCCGCGCAAAGATTCAGGATGGCGGGCCCCATGCGCGAGAGCGGGACCTGCTTTTCGACGGCGCCGAGTTCAAAGGCGGCGCGCGGCATGCCGTAGACGATGCAGCTGGCCTCATCCTGGCCGAGCGTGCGGCCTCCGCCCTGGCGGATCTGGAGCAGGCCGTCCGCGCCATCCTTGCCCATGCCGGTCAGGATCACGCCGACCGCGGGGCGGCCGCAGCGGGCCACGGAGCGGAACAGGACATCGACGGACGGGCGATGGCCGGTGACCGGCTCGCCGGCCCGCAGCCGACAGCGGAGCGTGGCGCCCGAACCCACCTCGAGGTGAGTCTCTCCGCCGGGGGCGAGATAGACGTGGCCCGGCATCAGCGGGGCGCCCTCGATGGCCTCGCTGACGCTGGCGCCGCACGACTTGTCGAGGCGGGCGGCGAAGCTGCGGGTGAAGGTTGCGGGCATGTGCTGGGTGATCACAGTCGGCGGGCAGGTGTCGGGGAAGCCCGACAGCACCGTCAGTAGCGCCTCGACCCCGCCCGTGGACGAGCCGATCGCCAGCACCACGTCGCGCGCCCGGTAGTTCTCGCGCGGGGCGTCCCCGACCGGGCGGTCGCCAAGCGCACGCACACGCGACCGGGCCGCGGCCTTCACCTTGGCCGTCAGGTCGGCGAAGGCCTCGTGGCCGGTCATGGTCCCCGACGGCTTGCCGACGCAGTCGATCGCGCCCAGTTCCAGCGCTGCGATGCTGGCCTCGGCGCCGGCGTGAGTCAGAGTCGAGCACATCACGACCGGCATGGGGCGCAGGCGCATGATCTTCTCGAGGAAGGCCAGGCCGTTCATGCCCGGCATCTCCACATCGAGGGTGAGCACGTCCGGGTTCAGGCGCTTGATCGCCTCGCGCGCTTCCATCGGATCATTGGCCGAGCCGACGACCTCGATCTCCGGATCGCGGCGGAGGGCGGCGCTGATCAGGCCGCGCATGGTGGGGGAGTCGTCAACGACGAGCACGCGGATCGTCATGACGCGCCCCGCAGGCGGTAGGTTGTGAGGCCGGCGGTGTCGAGCCGGGCCGCCGCCGGCCCGGTGACGCGCTCCGAATGGCCGATGTAGAGCGTTGCCCCCGGGTTCATGAGCGGGACGAAGCGGTTCCAGACCAGTTCCTGGGTGGCGTCGTCGAAATAGATGACCACGTTGCGGCAGAAGATGACGTCGAAGCGCCCCTTCATCGGCCAGTCGCCGATCAGGTTGAGTTCGCGGAAGCTGACCAGGCGGCGCAGGGTGTCGTTCACCGCCCAGCCCTCGCCGGTCTTGGAGAACCAGCGCGACCGCTGCGCCAGCGGGACCGGCTCCAGGTGTTCCTGTCGATAGAGCCCGGCCCGGCCCTCGGCGACCATGTTCGGATCGATGTCCGTGGCCAGGATGCGCACGTCCAGGTCGGCCGCCTCGGGCAGGATCTCCAGGACCGTCATGGCCATGGAAAAGGGCTCCTGGCCGTTCGAACACGCGGCCGACCAGAGGCGCACCCGTCCGCCGGCGCGCGCACGCTCGGCCAGGGCCGGCATCACCTGGTCGCGCAGGTGATCGAAGTGGTGCGGCTCGCGGTAGTAGCGGGTCACGTTCGTGGTCAGGGCCGCGGTCATGGCCTGACGCTCGTCGACGCCGTCCACGCCCTCGATCAGGGCGCAGTACTCGCGGAAGCTGCGCATCCCGAGCGACCTGAGGCGCTTCGCCAGCCTGGAATACACCAGGGCCGCCTTGGCCTCGCTGAGGGCGATGCCGGCGTGGGCGTGCAGGATGCTGGCGATCTGCCGGAAGTCGCTGGCGGTGAAGACGAACTCGCCCTCGACCAGCCGGTCCGAACGCCCGCTCCTGGGACCCGGGTCGGGGACCGTGGTCATGCGGCTTCGGCCTCGGGCTCGGGCAGGACGCGGTCGAGTTCGACCAGGCTGATCATACGGCCTTCGATGGCGAAGATGCCGCGCACGAAGGTCTTCACCTGGTCGCAGGCGACGTCCGGCGTCGGCTGGATCTGGCCGTCCGTGACGGTGATGATGTCGGAAACGGCGTCGACCAGCAGGCCGACGGTTCGCTCGCCGATGTGCACCACCATGATCACGTGGCGCGCCGTCGGCTCGGCCGTGGAGAGGCCCAGGCGCGATCCGAGGTCCACAATCGGCAGGACTGCGCCGCGGAGGTTGATCACCCCCTTCATGAAGGCCGGCGTGCGCGGCAGCGGCGTCGCCGGAGTCCAGCCGCGGATCTCGCGGACGGACATGATGTCGACGCAGAACTCCTGCTCGCCGATGCGGAAGGAGATCAGCTCACGGACGGCGCCCGAGGCCTGGGTGTTCGCTTCGTTCATGTCAGCCTGCCATACGCATGTCGGAACGGGGGATGCGCCGGCGCGGGGTGGAGACCAGCGCATCGACGTCGAGGATCAGCGCGACGCGGCCGTCGCCCAGGATGGTCGCGGCGGCGACGCCGTCGACCTGCTGGTAATTCGCTTCCAGGCTCTTGATGACCACCTGGCGCTGGCCCTGGATCGCGTCGACGAGCAGGGCCGCGCGGCCGCCGCCGTCGCTCTCCACGATGACGGCGACACCGGTCTCGG
>DASPLM010000098.1:0-3377 GCA_035627575.1 Caulobacteraceae bacterium
GCGAAGAAGTTCTCGGTGAACATCTCGGCGTAGGTCTTGGACGCCATCTCCTTGATGTCGGCGCCGGCGGCGAAGGCGCGCTCGGTCCCGGTCAGGACGATGCAGCGGACGTTGTCGTCGTGCTCGACGCTGTCGAGGTAGGCCGACAGTTCGCCCAGCAGGGTCGAGTTCAGGGCGTTCAGGGCTTCCGGCCGGTTCAGCCGCACCAGGGCGTAGCCGTCTTCCTGCTCGACGATGAGGGTCTGGTAGTCCGCCATGGTTCGCTCCTCGCTGACAGCGCCCCTCTAGCAACCGGCTCAGGCTTCGGCCAGCGCCGCCAGCTTCGCCACGGTGTTCCAGTTGCGGCCGGTGGTGGGTGTGCCGAAAGCCTTCATGGCTTTCGCGTTCATCAGCCTGGAGTCCGCCATGCCGTCGGTGAAGGCGATCCAGACATCGCCACCGTGGCGGGCGACGCGCTCCCCGTCCTGGGCCAGCGCCTGCAGCTTTTCCACGACGTCGGCGGCGGGCTCGCCCTGGCTGACCAGGACCAGCAGCCGGTTACCCCGGCTCGCCGCGTCCTCCGGGAAGGGGCAGCCGTCCATGAGCGTCCGCCACTCGGCCGCGGTCCGGCAGATGAACTCCGAGTGGAAGCCGAAGCGCTTCTGGAAGGCGGCCTCCAGCCTTTCGGACAGGACAGCGGAGGAGAGGCCGCCGGCGTCGACCACCAGGTTGCCGCTGGCCAGCAGGGTCTTCGCCCCGGCGAACCCCTCCGCCTCGGCCAGGGCCCGCAGCTCGCTCATCACCACCTTGCGCCCGCCGACGTTGACGGCGCGCAGCAGGCAGACGGCCTTGGTCATGGGGTGCTCCTGCGGCGGCGGGCCCGAGTTCCTCGTCCTTCGACAGGCTCAGGATGAGGAACTCTACTGGGCCATTTCGACGATCACACCGTCCAAGTCGACCTCATCCTGAGCCTGTCAAAGGACGAGGTCGCGGCGCATCCCTGCCCGCCAGCTGCACGCGGGGGTCTCACTTCTGACAATTCGGGCACCAGAAGGTGCTCCGCCCGCCCTGCACGATCCGCTTCACCACCCCCGTGCAGCCCTCGCCGCGGCAGGGCTCGCCCTCGCGGCCGTAGACGTCGAAGCGGTGTTGGAAGTAGCCCTGCCCGCCCTCGGCGTTGGCGAAGTCGCGCAGGGTCGAGCCGCCGGCCTCCACCGCGTCGACCAGCACCTCGCGCACGGCGGTCGCCAGCCGCTCCAGCCGCTTGGGCCCCACCTTGCCGGCGGGCGTGAGCGGCGAGATGCGGGCGCGGTACAGCGCCTCGCAGACGTAGATGTTGCCGAGCCCCGCCACCACGCGCTGGTCCAGCAGCGTCACCTTGACGTTCTGCTTGCGGCCCCGGAAGCCCGCCGCCAGGACGCCGGCGTTGAAGGCGTTGCCCAGCGGCTCGGGTCCCAGGTACCGGAACCACGGATGGGCGTCCGCCTCGGCGGTGGGCAGGAGCGCCATGTAGCCGAAGCGGCGGGCGTCCGAGAAGCCGATGCGGCGGCCGCCGTCCGTGGTCAGGGAGAGGTGCTCGTGCTTGCCGCCGACGGGGGCGTTCTCCTCGAAGTCGGCGGTGATCTCGCCGTCGATGGTGAAGCGCCCGGTCATGCCCAGGTGCGTGACCCAGGTCTCGCCGGTGTCGAGGTGGAAGCGAAGGTACTTGGCCCGGCGCTCCAGCTGCTCGACGCGGGCGCCCTCCAGCCGCTCGGCGAACCGCTCCGGGAAGGGGAAGCGCAGGTCCGGCCGGTTGATCCGCACCTTGACCAGGCGCGCGCCGCGGAGGACCGGCTCCAGGCCGCGCCGGACCGTCTCGACCTCGGGCAGTTCGGGCATGTCGCGCTCCGGGAGAAGGTTTATCCACGAACCTCACGAACCGCACGAACGGCAAGAAGGGGCGCGATCACAAACTGCTTGTCGTCCCGGACGGGGCGCAGCCCCGATCCGGGATGACAGGGATTATGGTCAGGCCACCGCCGCGTTGCGCTGGAGGGCGAAGAGTTCCTGACAGCCGTGCAGGGCGAGGCCGAAGAGCTGGTCGAACTCGCCGCGGGAGAAGCCGCGCTTCTCGCCGGTGGCCTGGATCTCCACGATCGAGCCGTCGCCGGTGAGGACGAAGTTGGAGTCGGCCTCGGCGTTGGAGTCCTCCTCGTAGTCGAGGTCCAGCACGGGGACGTCGTTGAAGACGCCGCACGACACGGCCGCGACCTGGTCCAGGATCGGATCCGTGGCGAGCACGCCCTCCTCCACCAGGTAGCGGGTGCAGCGGGCCAGCGCGACCCAGGCGCCGGTGATCGCGGCGGTGCGGGTGCCGCCGTCGGCCTGGATGACGTCGCAGTCGAGCGTGATCTGCCGCTCGCCCAGCGCCTTGAGGTCCACCACGGCGCGGAGGGACCGCCCGATGAGCCGCTGGATCTCCTGGGTCCTGCCGGACTGCTTGCCGGCCGCGGCCTCGCGGCGGCCGCGGGTGTGGGTGGCGCGGGGCAGCATGCCGTACTCGGCCGTGACCCAGCCCGAGCCCTTGTTGCGCAGCCACGGCGGCACGCTGCCTTCCAGGCTGGCGGTGACCAGCACCCGGGTGTGGCCGAAGCTGACCAGACATGAGCCCTCGGCGTAGCGATTGATTCCCGACACCTCGAGGGTGACGGGGCGCAGCTGGTCGGGGTCGCGGCCGGAGGGGCGCATGGGCAGGCTCCTGAAGAACGTCGCGCCGCCTAGCCCGAAACGGCGGCACGCGACAGCGGAATCCGCGCCGCCGCCCCCGCGGCGCCGCAAGCTCGGCTGTAAGGTTTCGTTGAATTCGTCAAACGCGTTCAACCACTTGCCAAGCGGACGTTAAGCTTTCCCGTGTAGGACGGAGGGCTCAACGGGGACAGGGCATGCGGCTCCACGACGGGTCCATCACTTCCAGGATCGTCACGGCGTTCTCGGCCATCGCGGCCGTGGCGGCGCTGCTCGCCGCGCTGGCGATCGCCGCCCTCGTCTATCTGGACGGCCGCGCCCACGCCATGATCGAAGCCCGGGCGAACGTCGGCGAGATCGCCGGCGAGCTCGGCGAACACATGGGAGAGGCCTCCCGCGTCGCCCGCGACATGCGCCAGTTGGTCAAGGCCAGCGTCGAGGGCGGCGAACCCGACCGCGCGCGGACGACGGAGGCGCTCCGCCAGGTGCTGGCGCGCGAACCGAACGTCCAGGGCGTGTGGCTGCTGGCGGAGCCGAACGGCTTCGACGGCCGGGACGGCGCCTTCCGCGGCGCCTTCGGCTCCGGCGCCGCAGGGGACTACTACCCCTACTGGCACCGAGACGGCGACGGCGCCCTGGTCCAGGATTCCCGGGGCCGGCGCAAGAACATCGAG
>DASPLM010000099.1:0-3510 GCA_035627575.1 Caulobacteraceae bacterium
GGACTTATGCCGCAAGTGCGAACGGCGGTCAACCAAAATGTTGCACTGCACAAAACCCGCGGGAGGCGAACTCGTTCCTTCACCGCAAGGCCGCGCCGATGGGACGCAGCCCGGTTTCCCGCCAAGCTTGTTTACGGTGGAGAAACCCTGTCGGTTCCATGATAGTGAATTCTGGGGCGTCTGGATGGGGCGCTCTCGTGTGTTTCTGACGACGGACGCTGTCATGCTTACACCCGCCCGCCGGATCGCTTTTGCGTTTCTCCTCGCCGCCGCGACCCTGATCGCCCCGCTGACGCTCGCGCCCTCCGCGGCCGTCGCCGCCGAAATCGACTCGCCGAAATACGCTGCGATCGTGGTTGACGCGAACACGGGCGAGGTCCTCTTCGCCCGGCGCGCGGACAGCCAGCGCTACCCCGCCTCCATCACCAAGGTCATGACAATGTACATGGCCTTCGAGGCGCTCTCGACGGGCAAACTGCACGCTTCGGACCGGGTGACCATCTCGCCCCGCGCTGCCGCCGCCCCGCCGTCCAAGCTCGGCCTGCCCGCGGGCGACAGCCTCAGCGTCGATGAAGCGATCCGCATCATGGCGGTGCGCTCCACCAACGATATCGCCATCGCGCTGGCGGAACGGATCGGCGGCACCGAGTCGCGCTTCGCCGCCCTGATGACGCTGAAGGCCCAGGAACTGGGCATGTCGAACACCCGCTTCGTCAACGCGTCGGGCCTGCCCGACAGCCGCCAGCTCTCCAGCGCCCGCGACATCGCCATCCTGTCGCGCGCGGTGATGCGGGACTACCCGCAATACTATAACTACTTCAACATCAAGACGATGACCCTCCGGGGCCGCGAGTACCGCAACACCAACGGCCTGCTGCACAGCATGCCGGGCGTTGACGGCCTGAAGACCGGCTACACCAACGCCTCGGGCTACAACCTCGCCGCCACCGCCGTGCGCGACGGCCGCCGCCTGATCACCGTGGTGCTGGGCGGCCGTTCGACCGCGACCCGCAACGCCCACGTGGCCGAGCTGCTCAACGTCGGCTTCGACGTCATGCGCCGGCGCGAGCGGGGCGAACTGATCACCGTCGCCCAGTCCATGTTCCAGACCGAGATGCCGGCCGCGCCCGTGCGCTACGCGTCCATCGAGCAGGGCGACCGCGACGCCTCGCCGGCCCACAGCCGGGACATCACCGGCGACCTGAACGCCCGCGCCCTTCGCGGCGCCCAGCCCGCTTCCGGCCGCGGCACGATGCAACCCGTAGCCGACCCCGCCGACGACGAGCCTGCCGTGGCCCTGGCCTCGCTGGCGCCGGTGCAGGAACGCGCGACCGCCAAACCCGCCGCGGCCAAGCCGAAACCCACCCCCGCCGCAAAGCCCAAGAAGCGCGACCCCAACGCGATCTGGGTGGTGCAGGTCGGCGCCTTCAAGTCGAAGGGCGAGGCCAACACCTGGCTCAAGCAGGTCGGCAAGCGCTTCAAGACCCAGTTCGCCAAGGCCGAGGGCCAGGTGATGGCCGCCAGCGGCTGGCACCGCGCCCGCTTCGAAGGCATGACCCAGGACGCGGCCAAGTCGGCCTGCGAAGCCCTGAAGGCCAAGAAGCTGGCCTGCCTGGTGCTGAAGGGCAGCTGACCGCCCTCTCCTCCCGGACGATCAGACGCCCCGGTTCGCCGGGGCGTTTTCGTTTCAGGGCCGCCGAGGCTTCAACAGCCGGTCGCGGGCGGCGTTGAGACGCTTGGCCACGGCGGCGTCCCCGCCCTGGTCCGGATGGGCCGTACGCATGCGCTCGCGGTAGGCCGCCTGGATCTGCTCGGACCCCGCGTCGGCGCTGACGCCCAGCACGCGCCGGGCCTCGGCATCGCTCAGGCCGGTGAAGGGCAGCGGCGCCCGGCGCGCGATCAGGGACAGGGACAGCCCGGCGCCCAGCAGCACGGCCCCGGCCACCCACAGGCCGCGGAGGGACGCGGCCGCGCCAGCCACCACACAGCCGACGCCGATCAGGCCGGCGGCCGCACGCCACTCGTTGCGGGGATTGGTGGCCGCCCGCCGGCCCAGCCAGACGAGGACCGCGAAGATGAGGAGAGCCAGGACGTAGATCACGCCCCAGCCTTTCGGTTACGCCGCCGACCTGGTCAACGGCTTCGCGTCCTCGCCGATGTTCAGCGCCTGCAGCAGCGAGCGCAACTCCTGCCGCGCGGCGACGTGGGCCAGGGATACGGCCACAGGCCGGATTTTCGCCGACAGGTCGGCCACGGTCAGGCCGAAGGGGAACAGCTCGCGATAGATGACCCGGTCGCGCAGGCCCGGTCCGACGCGAAATCCGACGCGGCGGCTCAGCGCCTCGATCCGTTCGTCCAGGCGCTTGCGGTTGCGCGCTTCGGTAACCGCCAGGCGGTTGCGCAGCACGACCCAGTCGATCGACTGCCCGTCGGTCATGGCGCGCATCTTCCGGGCGTTCCAGACGGTCTCGGCGTAGATCGACGGGCGGCCCAACTCCAGGGTCACCGGATCCACCGTGCCCAGCAGGTCGAAGTCGACGAAGCTGTCGTTCATCGGCGTGACAATGAGGTCAGCGGCGGCGTGGGCCGCGCGCGAAAGTTCGGTGTCGCCACCGGGCGTGTCGATGACGACGTAGTCGGCCTGCTCGCGCGCGGCGGCAAGCTGCTCGGCGAAGCGGGCGAGCGCGCCTTCGGGATCGCTGGCGACCAGCCTGGCCGGATTGTCCCCCAGGCCGAAGTCGGCCGGCATCGGGGCCTCCGCCTCGGACGCCGCCAGCCACTTGGCTCGGCTGGCCAGGAAGCGGCCCAGCGACTGCTGGCGCACGTCCAGGTCGATGACCGCGACCTTCGCATCCTGCCAGGCCAGGGCCGTGGTCAGGTGGATGGCGATGGTCGACTTGCCGGCCCCGCCCTTTTCGTTGCCGACGACGATGACGCGCGATTCAGCCACTTCGGTTACCCCCGCCCCGACTCAAGGCTTGGGGCAGTCCTCACGTCATACCTGTCCCGGGCCGACGTCAACGCGGCGGATCGGCCTATGCACAGGCGGCGTGGATTCAGGAGCTTAGGGTCGCCTTGGCGCACCAGGCGTCGGAAACGCCGGCGGCGCGGCAGATGCGGACGGCCTCGTCGCGGCTGGCCAGGGGCCCGGCCTTCAGCCTCACCCACGTCCCCTTGGCGCCGAGGTCGACCGCTTCGAAGCGGGGTGTAACGCCGCGCAACAGGCCGCTGTGCCGGGCCTTCAAGGTCGCCCAGGCGGCTTCGGCGTCGGCGCGGGTGCGGAACGAGGCGAGCTGGGCGGCGTAGACCGCGCTCGAGGCGGCGGCGCGCACGGGCGCTGCGGTCGCCGCCGATGCCTGCTGCAGGCGAACGGGCTCCTCGCGGCCGGCAACGGCGCTGGCGACGGCAAAGGCCGCCCGCAGGCCCATGTCGCGCGAGTTGGGCATCTCCAGCGGGTCGACCACGGCGATACGGATGGGCGCCCGCAGGCCCGCGGCTTCGGCGGTCAGG
>DASPLM010000100.1:0-4729 GCA_035627575.1 Caulobacteraceae bacterium
CCCTGTGCGACCACCAGGCGGTGATCGCCCGCCCGGGCCTGGAGGTCGATCCCCGCGAACTCCTGAGGGCGCTGGGCGTGCAGCGCTACGACTTCAGCCACCTGGCCGCGGACGACACGACGTTCGGCGCCTGCGCCCAAGGGGTCCAGGACAGCTATGTGGTCGATGTCTCCGAAGGCTGGGACGCCTTCGAGCGGGGACGCCGCGAGGCCGGCACCGAGATCGTCAAGGACATGGCGCGCAAGCGCCGCAAGGTGGAGCGTGAGGTGGCGCCGGTCACCTTCGAGGCCATGTCGCGCTCGCGCACCCATTTCGACACCCTGCTGGCGTGGAAGCGCGAGCAGTACAAGCGCACGCGGCAGACGGACATCCTGGCCTGGGACTGGGTCGAGCGGCTGCTGAACGAACTGTTCGAGAGCCATGATCCGGACTTCGGCGGCGCCCTGTTCACCGTCCACATCGGCGACGAACTGGCCGCGGCCCAGTTCAACCTGCGCGGCCGTGACGAGGTCCACTCCTGGATCATCGGCCACAGCGAGACGTTCGAACGCTTCTCGCCCGGGCTGATCATGTTCCACGACATGCTGCGCTGGATGGCCGACAGCCCCTTCAGGAAGCTGGAGCTCGGGCCGGTGCCCTACCGGTTCAAGGATCGCCTGGCCAACCGCATACGCCCGATCGCCTACGGCTTCGCCGGCCGCCCCTCGCCCGTGACCCTGGTGCGGGCGGCGCAGTACGGCCTGCGCAAGCGGATGGAGCGGATGCCGCTGGGCCGCGTCTCGCACTGGCCGGGCAAGGCCATGCGCCGGCTCGACCTGCTGCGCGGGCTGGGGTGAACGCCGATCATCCGCGGCGACGCGTTGTGTTGGCCGGCAGGCGTGGCTAGGGTCGCGCCGTTTCCGTGACCCGAGCGATGAACCTTCCCCTTTCCGAGATCCAGGCCGCGGCCGAGCGCATCCGCGGCCACGTCGAACGCACCCCGTGCCTCCACTCCCGGCCCCTGTCGAAGCTGACGGGCGCCGAGGTGTGGGTGAAGTACGAGAACCTGCAGTTCACCGCCTCCTTCAAGGAGCGCGGCGCGTGCAACCGGCTGAGCCAGATGAGCGCCGAGGAGCGCGCCCGGGGCGTCGTCGCGGCCTCGGCCGGCAACCACGCCTCGGCCCTGGCCTATCACGGCCAGCGGCTGGGCATCCCGGTAACCATCGTCATGCCGCACGGCACGCCCTTCGTGAAGGTCGAGAAGACCGAGAGCTTCGGCGCCACCGTCGTGATCCACGGCGTCGACTTCTATGACGCCACCGCCCACGCGCATCAGCTGCGCGACGAGAAGGGCTACATCTTCGTCTCGGCTTTTGACGACATCGGCATCGTCACCGGACAGGGCACCTGCGGGCTGGAGATCATGGACCAGGTTCCGGACCTGGACGCGATCGTCGTGCCGATCGGCGGCGGGGGGCTGATCGCCGGCGTCGCCAGCGCGGCCAAGCAGATCCGGCCGGACATCCTGGTGCACGGGGTCGAGGCCGCCATGTACCCGTCGTTCCAGGCCAAGCGGCGGGGCGAGAACAGCTTCAAGACCGGCGGCCAGACCATCGCCGAGGGCATCGCCATCAAGGCCGTGGGCGACATTCCCTTCGCCATCGCCGACCCGCTCGTGGACGAGGTGCTGGTCTGCGACGAGGAGGACTTCGAGAAGGGCGTCGCCTTCTACGCGACAATGGGCAAGACGGTGGCCGAGGGGGCCGGCGCCGGCGGGCTGGCGGCGATGCTGCGCTTCCCCGAGCTTTTCCGCGGCAGGAAGGTCTGCCTGGTGCTGGCCGGCGGCAACATCGACCCGCGCATGCTGGCCAGCGTGCTGCAGCGGGAGATGATCCGCGAGCATCGCATGGTCACCTACCGCATCGTCGCCGACGACCGGCCCGGCGTGCTGGCCTCCATGACCGCCGTTATCGGCGACCTGGGCGGCAACATCATCGACGTGGTGCACAATCGCCTGGCGCTGGACGTGCCGGCGAAGGGCGCCGAATACGACATCATGATCGAGACGCGTGACGACGAGCACGCGGAGTCGATCGCAAGCGCGTTGAGGGACAAGGGTTATGCGGTTCGGACTGGCTAGGGTCGCGCTGGCGGCGATGTTGGGGCTTGCGGCGGCGGGCTGCGGGGAGCTGTACGGCGAGCCGGCGAAGGAAGCCGACACGCCGATGGCGGCCGAAGCGGCGGCGCCCGGCGCGGCTGACCCGGCGCAGATGAAGGCCTTCCTCGACAAGAACGCCAAGGCCGAGGGCGTGACCGTCCTGCCCTCGGGCGTGCAGTACAAGGTCGAGCGCTCGGGGCCGGCCGGCGGCGAGAGCCCCAAGCCAGGCGACGAGGTGAAGGTCCACTACCACGGGACCCTGATCGACGGGACGCCCTTCGACAGCTCCTACGACCGCGGCGCGCCCGCGACTTTCGAGGTCGGGCGGATGGTGCCCGGCTTCGACGAGGTGCTGCAACGCATGAAGCCGGGCGACGTCTGGCACGTCTACATCCCGCCGGAGCAGGGCTATGGCGACCAGGGCGGCGGGCCGATTCCGGCCGGGAGCGTGCTGGTGTTCAAGCTGGAGATGATCGGCGTCCTTCCCAAGGCCGCTTCGGCCAACGGCTGAGCCTCAGGCCGCCCACTCCAGGCGCACGGAGGGATCGTCCTCGGCGGCCGCGCGCGTGGCGCGCAGCGCGGCGAAGCGCACGGGCGCGATCCGGGCGAGCGCCCACACCGCCGCGCCGCGCACCGCGGGGTCCCGATCGTCCAGCAGGCGTTCGGCCGCCGGCGCGAGGCTGGCGTCGGCCGAGTTGCCGATGGCGTAGAGGACGTTGCGAACGAAGCGCTCGCGGCCGATGCGGCGCACCGGGCCGCGGGCGAACAGGGCCTTGAAGCCTTCCTCGTCGAGGGCCGCGAGGTCCGCCAGCCGCGGCGCGTTCAACGCGTCGCGCGCCTGCAGCCGCGCCTCCCGCGCGGTCTGGGCGAACTTGTTCCACGGGCACACCGCCAGGCAGTCGTCGCACCCGTAGATGCGGTTGCCCGCCATTGCCCGGAACTCGGCCGGCCAGGGCCCGTCGTGCTCGATGGTGAGGTAGGAGAGGCAGCGGTTGGCGTCGATCTGGTAGGGCGCGGGGAAGGCGGCCGTCGGACAGGCGTCGAGGCAGGCCCGGCACTGGCCGCAGTGGTCGGTCTCGACGGGGTCGGGCTCCAGCTCCAGCGTCGTCAGCACCGAGCCCAGGAACAGCCAGGAGCCGAACGAGCGGGACACCAGGTTCGTGTGCTTGCCCTGCCAGCCGAGGCCCGCGCGCTGGGCCAGCGGCTTCTCCATCAGGGGCGCGGTGTCGATGAAGACCTTCACCTCGCCGCCGAACCTGGCCTTCATCCAGCCCGCGAACTGCTTGAGCCGACCCTTGACCACCGCGTGGTAGTCGTCGCCCCGCGCATAGACCGACACCGCGCCACGGTCGCGCTGCTCCAGCAGGGCGAGGGGGTCGGTCGACGGCCCATAGTTGATTCCCAGCACCACCGCCGAGCGCGCCTCGGGCCACAGCGACCGCGGATGGTCCCGCCGGTCCAGCGTCTCCTCCATCCAGTCCATGGTGGCGTGCCGGCCGAGCGCCACGAACTCGCGCAGGCGCGCGCCATTGGGCCACGGCGCCTCGACCGAGGCGAAGCGGCAGACGTCGAAGCCGTGGGTCGCGGCGCGCTCGAGGATGCGCTCGCGCACCGTCGGCTCGGGCCGGCGCGGGCGGAGCCGTCTCGTCTGGTCCTGCAAGGGCGCGTTCATCGCCCCACCCTGCCCGATACGCGCCGCGAAATCATGGCGCGCTTCGCCGCGTCAGAAATCGAGGTCGTGGTAGTGGGGCGAAGGGGCCATGCCGGGCTGGCGGTCGCTCAGCAGCGGCCGGAAGCAGGGGCGGGATTTCAGCTTCATGTACCAGGTGCGCATGGCGGGATAGCTGCCCCAGGGCGCCTCGGCGAAGTAGTCCAGCACAGACAGGTGGGCGGCGGCGGCGAAGTCGGCGAGACTGAGCCGGCGACCGGCGAACCACTCGCGGTCGCGCAGCAGCTCCTCGAAATAGGTGAAGTGCCGCTTGAGCGCCTCGCGGCCCGCGCGCATGGCCGCCATGTCCGGCGAGCCCAGGCCCAGCAGGCGCTTCTCCATCTTCTCGTGGAGCAGCAGGGCGTTCACCTCGTAGTCGAACTTGCGGTCGAACCACTGGCGCAGCCGCCGCGCCTCGGCGCGTTCGGCGGGATCGTCGCTGAGCAGGGCGGGCGCGGCGTAGCTGTCCTGCACCCAGCCGATGATGGCGCCGGCCTCGCAGAGCACCAGCGGCTTGCCCGTGCGCGCGTCGCCGCCCTCCACCACCAGCACCGGCGGCTGGCCGGACGGGTTGAGCGCGTCCAGCCCGGCGTCCGCCTCCCAGTAGCGGACGACCACCTCCTCGAACACCACGCGCTTTTCCCCGAGCGCCAGGCGCACCTGGCGCGAGGCGGGATCGAGGGGGAAGTGATGGAGGATGCAGCGGGTGGTCATGGGCCTTCCGGCGTAGCGGGATCGGATTAAGGCGGCGTTTACCGAGAACGCGCCGCGGCGGATCAGGTCTCGGGATCAGCGCCGGCGCGGTGGGCGGCGACGGGTTCGCCGAAGGCGCCGCCGTGGGGCGTCGCTCGGCCCCGGGGGTCGGGGTGGATCAGGATGTCGGC
>DASPLM010000101.1:0-2583 GCA_035627575.1 Caulobacteraceae bacterium
TTCCGCCAACCAGGCCGTGTCGCCGGGCGAGTGCGCCCGCCGCGTCCTGCGCGCGACCGACCGCGCGGCCCTGGCGACCGGGCAGCGCGATGCCGGCGGCTGGCCGTACCCTTCGCTGGTGCTGACGGCGCTGGACCATGACGCCTCGCCGCTGCTGCTGATCTCCCATCTTGCCGACCACACCAAGAACATCGCGGACGATTCCCGCGTCGGCCTGCTGTTCGACGGCACCGCCGGGCTGGCCCAGCCGCTGACCGGCCCGCGCGTCTCGGTGCTGGGCCGCGCCGTGCCCAGCGAGGATCCGCGGCACCGCGCCCGCTTCCTGGCCCGCCATCCGGACGCCGCGCTCTACGCCGGCTTCGCCGACTTCGCCATCTACCGGGTCGCGGTGGAGCGCGCCCATCTCGTCGCCGGGTTCGGCCGCATCCACTGGATCGAGGGCGGCGACCTGCTGCTGCCGGCGGTGCCGGCCGGGCTGGCCGCCGGCGAGGCCGACCTGGTCCGCCACATGAACGAGAAGGAAACCGAGGCCGTGCAGCTGTTCGCCGGCGTGCTGCTGGGACTGCCCGGCACCGACGGCTGGAGCATCACCGGCATCGACCCGGAGGGCGTCGACCTCCGGCGCGGCGGCGCCACCGGCCGCCTCGACTTCGACACCCGCGTCCACGACGGCGAGAGCGCCAAGGCCGAGCTGATCCGGCTCGCCGCCCGCGCCCGGCGCCGACGCCAGGAAGCGGCCGGTCCGGGGGGCACGTCCAGCCTTCCCTGATTACCTCCAAACCACCGACCCAAAAGCCGAGCCAACGGCTTACAAACGACCAACGTAAAACAACAAGCAGAGCAACCAGGAGACCAGGACAGTGGAGCAGAACGGACCGACCGGCAGCCGCTATGGCCCCTCGGGGCTCGGCTCGACCACCTCGCGGGCCGCACGTCGACGGGCGCAGGGTTTCGTGGGGCTTCCCGTCAATGCCGGCCGGTTCGGCGGCAGGGGCGGAGCGGCGTAAGGGTCGGTTCGCGGGCATCGCGCCTGGAACGGAGACACACTCAGGGGCGGCGCCCATCGTGGGCTCCGCCGTTCGGCTAACACCCTATTGGCCGGCAGGGTCGTCGCGGGGGGAACCGCAGGACGGCAGGCCAAAGGCTGAAGAGGTCAAAATGACTGCACGTACGAGGAACAAGAAGCTTCTGGCCTGGGTCGAAGAGATCGCGCTGAAGTGCAAGCCCGAGCGGGTGCACTGGTGCGACGGCTCGCAGGAAGAGTACGACCGGCTGTGCGCCGAGATGGAGGCCGCCGGCACCTTCATCCGCCTGAATCCCGAGAAGCGCCAGAACTCGTTCCTCTGCCGGTCCGATCCGGGCGACGTCGCGCGGGTCGAGGACCGCACCTTCATCTGCTCGAAGACGAAGGAAGAGGCCGGGCCCACCAACAACTGGATGGACCCGCAGGAGATGAAGGCCATCCTGGACACGCTGTTCGACGGCTGCATGCGCGGCCGCACCATGTACGTGGTGCCGTTCAGCATGGGTCCGCTGGGCTCGCCCATCTCGCACATCGGCGTGCAGATCACCGACAGCGCCTACGCCGCCGTCAACATGCGCATCATGACCCGCATGGGCCAGGCCGTGCTGGACGAACTGGGCGACGCCGACTTCGTGCCCTGCCTGCACTCGGTGGGCGCGCCGCTGGCCGAGGGCGAGACGGACGTGGCTTGGCCGTGCAACGCCGAGCACAAGTACATCGTCCACTTCCCCGAGGAGCACGCGATCGTCTCCTTCGGCTCGGGCTACGGCGGCAACGCGCTGCTGGGCAAGAAGTGCTTCGCGCTGCGCATCGCCTCGGCCATGGGCCGCGAGCAGGGCTGGCTGGCCGAGCACATGCTGATCCTCGGCGTCGAGAGCCCCGAGGGTGAGAAGACCTACGTCGCCGCCGCCTTCCCGTCGGCTTGCGGCAAGACCAACTTCGCCATGCTGGTGCCGCCCGCCGGTTTCGATGGCTGGAAGGTCCGCACCATCGGGGACGACATCGCCTGGATCAAGCCGCAGCCCGACGGCACGCTGCGCGCCATCAACCCGGAAGCCGGCTTCTTCGGCGTGGCGCCGGGCACCAGCCTGAAGTCGAACCCGAACGCGCTGCGCACGCTGGACAAGAACGTCATCTTCACCAATTGCGCGCTGACCGACGACGGCGACGTGTGGTGGGAAGGCCTGACCGACATCCCGCCGGCGCACCTGATCGACTGGCAGGGCAAGGACTGGACCCCGGAGAGCGGCCGCCCGGCGGCGCACCCGAACGCCCGCTTCACCGCGCCGGCCGCCCAGTGCCCGTCCATCGACCCGGCGTGGGAAGACCCGGCCGGCGTGCCGATCTCGGCTTTCATTTTCGGCGGCCGCCTGTCGCGGACCTTCCCGCTGGTGTTCGAGGCGACCAGCTGGCGCCAAGGCGTGTACTGGGCGGCGACCATGGGCTCGGAGGCGACCGCCGCCGCCGTCGGCCAGGCCGCCATCCGCCGCGACCCGTTCGCCATGCTGCCGTTCTGCGGCTACAACATGGGCGACTACTGGAACCACTGGCTGAGCTTC
>DASPLM010000102.1:0-3219 GCA_035627575.1 Caulobacteraceae bacterium
GGATCGTACTTGGACATGGAAGCCTCCCTGCACACTTCTATACACACTATTTAGACACATGTGTCAAGGTGGAGAACCATGCAATCTATTTAGTGCTTCGGCTGAGGGTGTCCGCTAGAACCGCCCCCATGCCCCGCCGCCTTCTCCTCGCCGCCCTGATCGCGCTCGCCGGCTCGGCGCCGGCGTGGGGGCAGCGCGACGACGCGGCGTCGGTCGAGCGGCTGCGCGACGAGAAGGCGCGCGAGCGGGACGCCCTGCGGGCCGACGCCAAGGCCGCCGCCCGCGAGGTGGAGCGGCTGCGGGCGCGGCTGATCCTGCTGGCGCGCGACCAGTCGGTCGACGAGGGCACAGCCCTGGCGCAGCGGGCCCGGCTGAGCCGGCTGACGGCGCAGGAGGCCATGCTGACGGCCCGCATGACCCACGAGCGCACGCGCCAGGCCCGCCTGCTGGCGGCGCTGCAGAACTATTCGCGCAACCCGCCGCCGGCCCTGCTGGTCTCCGCCCGCTCGGCGAACGACGCCGTGCGCTCGGCCATACTGATGCGCGCCGTGGCGCCGGAGCTGCAGCGCCGCGCCGCCGCCCTGCAGGCGGAGATGGACGCCATCGCCCGGGTCCGCCGCCAGGCCGCGCTCGCCGGCGAGACCCTGT
Organism: Caulobacteraceae bacterium; assembly: GCA_035627575.1. GTDB lineage: Bacteria > Pseudomonadota > Alphaproteobacteria > Caulobacterales > Caulobacteraceae > JAEZEZ01. Next base: position 649 of record DASPLM010000102.1, read on the forward strand.
TCCTGACCGAGAGCGAACTGGCCGACCGGCGCGCCGAGACCGAGCGGCTGATCGCCGAGAAGGGGCGGCTGGAGCGCACCCTGTACGCCCACGCCGAGACCGCCGCCCGCGAGGCCGAGGCCCTGGCGCGGCGGGCGGCCAGCCTGCGCGGGCTGGTGCGCGACCTGGGCGACCGCGTGGCCGTCCCGCCTGCCGCGGCGCCGGTGCACCTGGCCTCGCCGGTGCAGGGCGAGCTGATCCGCCGCTTCGGCCAGCCCCCCGGCGGCGGCCGCTCCAGCGAGGGCTTGGCCTGGCGTACCGGCCGCTCGGCCCAGGTCCTGGCGCCGGCGGCGGGGGTGGTGGAGTACGCCGGGCCGCTGAAGGGCTGGGACGGGGTGGTGATCCTGCGGCTGGACGGCGGCTACCGTGTCGTCCTCGCCGGCATGGAGCAGGTGGCCGCCGCGACCGGTCGCCGCATCGCCGCCGGCGAGCCGATCGGCCGCATGGGCAGGGCTCGCAATCCCGCGCCGGAACTCTATCTGGAAGTCCGGAGGGACGGCGAACCGGTCGATCCCGCGCGCTGGCTCGACGCGGCCCCATAACGCTGATTTGATGCGGGGCTGAATTGTTGCGTCACGATCTGGCCACCGCCGGTGTGTTCCTTGCAGGACACCGGCGCCGGCGGGATCCGGACATGAGGAATTGATGCGCAAGCTTTTGTCTGTCGGGATGTCGGCCCTCGCGCTCAGCGTCGGCGCCCTGGCCTATGCGGGTTCGACCGCCTTCGCCCCCAAGGCCGAGACCTTCCGGCAGCTGGAGCTGTTCGGCGACGTCCTCGCCATCGTGCAGCAGCAGTACGTCGTCGAGACCGACGACAAGAAGCTGATCGACGCGGCCCTGAACGGCATGCTCGCCTCGCTGGACCCGCACTCCAGCTACCTCTCGCTCGACGACTTCAGCGACCTGCGCGAGACCTCGCGGGGCGCCTACGGGGGCCTCGGCCTCGAGGTCACAAGCGAGGACGGGGCGGTGAAGATCATCACCCCCATGGACGACACCCCGGCGGCGCGCGCGGGCGTCCAGGCGGGCGACTACATCACCGCCATCGACGGCGAGAGCATCCTCGGCAAGCCGCTCACGGAGGCGGTCAAGGGCATGAAGGGCGCGCCGGGCACGGACGTGACCATCACCGTGGCCCGCCAGGGCGTGGACCCGTTCGACCTGAAGCTGACCCGCGAGATCATCAACGTGAAGTCGGTGCGCTCCCGCGTCGAGGGCCAGTACGGCGTCATCCGCATCACCAACTTCAACGAGAACACCGGCCGCGAGACCGCCGAGGCCGTAGCCGAGCTGAAGGCCAAGCTGCCCAACATGAAGGGCCTGGTGCTGGACCTGCGCAACAATCCCGGCGGCATCCTCGAGAGCTCGGTCCAGGTGGCCGACGTGTTCCTGGACGGCGGCGAGGTGGTGACCCAGCGCGGCCGCGACCCGCGCGACATCGAACGCTACAACGCCCGTCCGGGCGATGACCTGGCCGGCGTTCCCATTGTCGTCCTGGTCAACCCGGGCAGCGCCTCGGCGGCCGAGATCGTCGCCGGCGCCCTGCAGGACCGCAAGCGGGCCACGGTCGTCGGCCTGACCAGCTTCGGCAAGGGTTCGGTGCAGACGGTGATCCCGCTCCGCGGCGGCCAGGACGGCGCCCTGAAGCTGACCACGGCCCGCTACTACACGCCGTCGGGCCGCTCCATCCAGCGCACCGGCATCGAGCCGGACCTGGAGGTGGCGCTGACCAAGGAACAGGCCGAGCGCCTGGCCACGGCCCGCTTCCAGTTCAGCGAGGCCTCGTTCTCGAACGCGCTCAACGCCGACGAGGGCAAGAAGCGTCGCGAGCCGCACGAGCCGTCGGAGTATCCGCCGGACAGCTTCGACACCAAGAAGGGCGACTTCCAGCTGACCCGCGCCTTCGAGGTGCTGGACGTGCGCGGCAACCTCGCCGCCCTGAAGCCCGTCCCAAAGACCAAGCTGGCCGAGATCGGCGCCAACCTGCCCGGCGCCAGGCCCCGCGCGACGGCGCCCGAGACGCCGTCGTCGCCCGGCATCCCGGACAAGCCGCAACCCTACCAGCCGCCCGCCCCGGCGACGAAGAAGTAGGCGGCGGGGCCGCGGCGCTCCGCCCTCGCTTGTGAGGGCCCGGAGACGCGCAGCGGATCCAGGGGAGGCATGTCCGCTGCACGACGCCCATGCCGCTTCGGTCGCAAGGTCGCGCGCCGGCCGACGCCTCACCCGCTCCGTCTTCGGCTGCGCCGAAGCCGCTCGCTGCCTCTCCTGAAGGAGAGGGAAGAACAACCCTGAACACACCCGTCCCTGATCCTCTTGATGGAATGGTGCGCCCGGTCGGAAGGCAGTCAGCGACGCTGAACGCCTGCTCCATCTCCTTCTCTCTGGAGAGAAGGAGGTCCCGGCGTACCGGAGCAGGCGGCAGCCTGCGCAGGTCCCCGCCGGAGGAAGAGTGTCTGCCTGAAGGCGCCGCGGGCCCGAATTCCTCGCCCTTCGACAAGCTCAGGATGAGGAATTCTATTGGACGATCCCAGT
>DASPLM010000103.1:0-3108 GCA_035627575.1 Caulobacteraceae bacterium
GGCTTCGTAACCGGCCTTTTCCTGGTGGGTTACGGCGTTTCCCGCTTCCTGCTCGAGTTCGTGCGCGAGCCCGACCAGCACATGGCCGAGGCGCTGCGCCAGTACGTGACCATGGGCATGCTGCTGTCCCTGCCGATGATCCTGGTCGGCGCCTGGCTGATCTGGCGCGCCCGGCAGCCGGCCCTGCCGGCCAAGGCGTGACCGCGAGGCCATGAGCCTCGCCGAGCGGCTGAAGGCGGAGATCGCGGCGACCGGGCCGATCACGGTGGCGGACTACATGAGCCGCTGCCTGTTCGATCCGATGGACGGCTACTACGCCGTGCGCCCCGCGTTGGGTGAGGACGGGGACTTCATCACCGCGCCCCTGGTCTCGCAGATGTTCGGCGAACTGATCGGCCTGTGGGCAGTGGAGACCTGGACCCGCCTTGGCGCGCCCGATCGGGTCCTGCTGGTCGAGGTGGGGCCTGGCGACGGGACCCTGATGGCCGACATGCTGCGGGCGGTCAGGCTCTCGCCGGCCTTCGTGGCCGCCGCAGAGGTGTGGCTGGTCGAGGCGTCGGAGCCCCTGAAGGCGCGTCAGCGGGGCCGCCTCGCCGGTGGGCCGCTGGAGCCGCGCTGGGCGACCGAGTTGCGCGACCTCCCTGAAGGCCTGCCAATCGTACTCGTCGCCAACGAACTCCTGGACTGCCTGCCCTGCCGGCAGTTCCTGCGCACGGCGCAGGGCTGGGCCGAGCGGGTCGTGGGGATCGACGAGGGCCGCCTCGCCTTCGGCCTGCGCCCCGCCGGCCGGCCCGCGGGGGCTCCGGCCGACCTTCCGGAAGGGCTCGCCTGGGAGGTGTCCGCGGCCCAGCGCGCCCTGGGCGACGCGGTGGGCCGGCGGGTCGCCGAGAGCGGCGGCGTCGGCCTGTTCATCGACTATGGTCGCGACACGCCGGGTCCGGGCGACACCCTGCAGGCGCTGCAGCGCCACCGGAAGGTCGATCCCCTGGCCGAGCCGGGACTGGCGGACCTGACGGTATGGGCCGACTTCCCCGGCTTCCTGGAAGCCGCACGGGGGGCCGGGGCTGCGACGGGACCGATCCTGTCCCAGGGCGCCTTCTTGCGGGCGCTGGGCATCGAACATCGCGCCGCGGCCCTCGCCGGCGCCCGCCCCGAGCAGGCGGACAAGCTGGCACGGCAGCTTGCCCGGCTCGTGGAACCGGACCAGATGGGATCCCTGTTCAAGGCCTGCGCGGTGTGGTCGCCCGGCTCCACCGCCCCGCCCGCCTTCGAGGAGACCGCATGAGCCTGCCCGTCGTCATCTCCCGCCGGCTGGACCAGCGTCCGGGCGTGCGCCACGCCTTCTTCACCCGCCAGGGCGGCGTCTCGACGGGGATCTACGACAGCCTGAACCTCGGGCGCGGCTCGAACGACGATCCCGCCGCCGTGGCCGAGAATCGGCGGCGCGTAGGCGAGCACTTCGGAGTCGGCGCGGCCTCCGTCCTGACCTGCTACCAGACCCATTCCACGCTGGTCCGTGTGGCCGAGGAGCCCTGGGGAGACGACCGGCCGGAGGGCGACGCCATCGTCACGGTCACGCCCGGCCTTGCCTGCGGGTCCCTGACGGCCGACTGCGCGCCGGTGCTGCTGGCGGACGCCGAGGCCAGGGTGGTGGGTTGCGCCCACGCCGGCTGGAAGGGCGCGCTGCACGGGGTCGTGGAGTCGGTCGTGACCGCCATGGTTGCCGAGGGCGCCAGCGCCGCCGGCATCACCGCGGTGGTCGGTCCGTGCATCGGGCCCGACAGCTATGAGGTCGGCGAGGAGTTCCGCGATCGTTTCAAGGCGCGCGAGCCTGCCTCGATCCGCTTTTTCCGGCCGGCGCCCGCGCCGGAAAAGTTCCTGTTCGACCTGCCCGCCTTCGTGCTGTGGCGGCTGGAGCAGGCCGGGGTGAACGACTGCGAATGGACCGGCCACGACACCTGCGCCGATGAGACGCGGTTCTTCTCGAACCGCCGCGCCTTCCGCCGCGGCGAGCCGGACTTCGGCCGCCTGATAAGCGCGATCGCCCTCACCTGAATCGCCGGGCGCCCCTTGCCCCCGCTCCGTCCCCTGATAGAAGCGCGGCGGCGAGCTAGGGGATGAGCGACGCATGAAACTTCTGTCGGGCAACTCCAACAGGCCGCTCGCCCAGGCCATTTCCGACCACCTGGACATTCCGCTGACCCGGGCGCAGGTGCGCCGGTTCGCCGACAGCGAAGTCTTCGTCACCATCGACGAGAACGTGCGGGGCGAGGACGTCTTCGTCATCCAGTCGACCAGCGCGCCCGCCAACGACAACCTGATGGAACTGCTGATCTGCATCGACGCGCTGATGCGCGCGTCGGCGCGGCGGATCACGGCGGTCATGCCCTACTTCGGCTACGCGCGGCAGGACCGGAAGACGGGCGGCCGTACGCCGATCTCGGCCAAGCTGGTCGCCAACCTGATCACCCGCGCCGGGGCCGACCGGGTGCTGGCGATGGACCTGCACGCAGGCCAGATCCAGGGCTTCTTCGACATCCCGACCGACAACCTGGTCGCCATCCCCGAGATGGCCAAGGACATCAAGGCGCGGAACAGGAACACCTCAGACCTGATGATCGTCTCGCCGGATGTCGGCGGCGTGGTGCGCGTGCGCGCCCTGGCCGACCGCCTCAACGCCGAGATCGCCATCGTCGACAAGCGCCGCCCGAAGCCTGGGCAGAGCGAGGTGATGAACATCGTTGGCGACGTCTCCGGCCGCCGCTGCATCCTGTTCGACGACATCTGCGATTCCGCCGGCACCCTGGTCAACGCCGCCCAGGCCCTGACCGAGCGCGGCGCTTCGGAGGTTTCGGCCTACATCAGCCATGGCGTGCTCTCCGGTCCGGCTATCGAGCGCGTGACCAATTCGGTCCTGACCGAACTGGTCATCACCGACTCCATCGAAGCCAACGAGGCGGCCAAGGCCTGCGAGAAGATCCGCGTGGTCGGCGTCGCGCCCCTGATCGGCGAGGCCATCCGTCGGATCGCGAACGAGGAATCGGTCTCCAAGCTGTTCGACTGAGGGCGTTCAGCGGACCGCTGTGGTCCCCCGACGCTTTCTGGATC
>DASPLM010000104.1:0-6119 GCA_035627575.1 Caulobacteraceae bacterium
ATGGCGGCCGATATCATCGCGGTGAAAGGCGATCCCCTGGCCGACGTGCGCGAGATGGAGCGGGTCAGCTTCGTCATGCGCAACGGGGCGGTGTTCAAGCGGTAGGGCGACCGGACGGCCCAACCTCAAGAGTGATCCTCATCCCGAGCTTGTCGACCAAGCTCGGGATGAGGGCGAATGGGAGGGTGGCGCCGGGTTCGACTTATGTTTTGAACAAGCTGCTGAATTCGTTACAGAAAAGTGCGATTCACTCCCTGTTCGACTCGACACGTCAGGGCCTGTTCGACGCCAGTCGCCGTGCAAGCGCGCCTTCATCCTCGAACCGCGCACGCACCGGCCAGGCGGTCACCCGGGCGCGCCAGTCGACGGGAAGCCGCGCCCAGTCCTTCTCCGTCGTGACGAGGCCGGCGCCGGCGGCCTGCGCCCGGGCGGCCAAGGCCTGGAGGTCCGCCTCGGCGAAGGGGCGGTGATCCGGGAAGGCTTCGAAGTGGACGAGGTCGCAGCCGGCGGCGCGCAGGCTGCGCTCCACCTTCCAGGGCTTGGCCACACCGGCGAAGCCGACCTGCGGGCCGGCCGGTGGCGGGGCCTTGGGCTCGAGGCGCGCGACCAGCACGGGCGTGGCGCCGAACAGGGCCAGCAGGTCGGGGTCCGGCGCAGCCAGGCCGGTGGGCAGCAGCAGGACCACCGCGTCGGCGCGGGCGAGACCCGTCGCCAGCGGCTCGCGCATCGGGCCGGCCGGGAAGACCGACCCGTCGCCGAACGGCCAGTCCCCGTCCCGGGTCTCGCCGTCGACCACGACCAGCGACAGGGACTTCTTCAGCGCCGGGTTCTGGTGGCCGTCGTCCAGCACGATGGCCTGGGCGCCGGCGGCCACGGCCGCACGGGCGCCGGCGGCGCGGTCCCGCGCGATCCAGAATGGCCCGTCGCCAGCCAGCATCAGCGGCTCGTCCCCGACCTCGGCGGCGGTGTGGCGGGCGGGATCGACCCGCACCGGGCCGGGCAGGCTGCCGCCATAACCGCGCGAGAGGCCGTGCGCCGCGACGCCGCGCTCGCGCAGCACCCGCAGCGCCTCGCGCGCGACCGGCGTCTTGCCCGAGCCGCCGACGGTCAGGTTGCCGATGGAGACAACCGGCACGCCCGGGTCATAGCCGTCGGTCCGGGCGACGCGCCGGGCGGTGGCGGCGGCCCAGAGCCAGGACAGGGGCGTCAGCACGGCGCGCAGGGCCCGGCCCTCGCGGGCGTGCCGGCGGTACCACCAGCGCGGGGTGGTCGCCTTCACGGCAGGAGGGCCGCGAGGCGGGCGACCGCCTCGTTCAACTCACGGGCGCGGCCCATCAGCAGGGCCGCGGTGCGCGCCTGCAGGTCGGTGCGCGACGGCGACCGGTCCAGCAGCCGGTCCCATACGTGGGAGATCTGGTCGCCGTCCGGAGCGAAGCGGGCCATGCCCTCGTGCACGAGGTCGGCATAGACGCCGGCCCAGTTGTCCACGTGCGGCCCCGACACCACCGGCGCCCCCAGCAGGGTCGCCTCGATCGGGTTGTGGCCGCCGATGCCCTTCTTCAGGCTGCCGCCGAGGAAGGCGACCCGCGCCAGGCGGAACCACAGGCCGAGATCGCCCAGGGTGTCGGCGACGTAGACGTCGCAGTCGTGGCTGAAGTCATCGCCGGCGCCCTGCCGGCCAGTGTCGTAGCCCAGCGCCTTGCTCAGGCTCTCGATGTGGGCGCCGCGCTCCGGGTGGCGCGGGACGATGACGAGCATGGGGTGGTCGCCGATGCGTCCACCCAGCCACTGGAAGGCTTCCAGCACGATCTCGTCCTCGCCCGGGTGGGTGGAGGCGGCGAGGATCACGGGCCGGTCCGCCGCCTCGTCGCGCAGCACGCCCAGCCGCGCGCGGTCGTACGGCAGGGGATCGCCGGCGTACTTCAGGTTCAGCCGCCCGTCCGAGGCCCGGCCCAGCCTCGTCAGCCGATCGGCGCTCTCGTCGTCCTGCGGCAGGACGAGATCGAAGGCGCCCAGCACCTCCCGCGCCGCGCCGGGCAGGCGGCTCCAGCCCCTGGCCGTACGCTGGGTGATGCGGGCGCTGACCAGGGCCAGCTTCACGCCGGCGCGCTTAGCCGCCGCGATCATGTTGGGCCACAGCTCGCTCTCGACCAGGACGGCGAGGTCAGGCCGCCAGTGGACCAGGAACCGGTCGATGGCGCCGGGAGCGTCCAGTGGCGCGAACTGGTGGATCACGCCCTCGGGCAGGCGTTTGCCCAGGATCTCGGCGGAGGTGACGGTGCCGGAGGTGACCAGCACGGTGGCGTCGGGCCGCGATGTGCGCAGGCGCTCCAGCAGGGGCAGCAGCGACAGGCTCTCGCCGACGCTGACGCCGTGCAGCCAGATCAGGGGCCCGTCCGGTCGGGGCGTGGAAGCTCGGCCCAGCTTCTCGCTCCAGCGCTGCGGGTCCTCCTTGCCCTTCGCCGCCCGCCGCTTCAGCAGCGTCGGGGCGAGCGGCTCGAGCAGGCCCGTCAGCCCACGGTAGAGGCCCAGCGCCGCGCTCACGCCAGCAGCCCTTCGGCGCGGCGGGTCAGGGCGCTCAGCCGTTCGGCCCAGGAGGCGCGCTCGGCCGCGGTGTCCTCGAGGTCGGCGGCCTTGAAGGGGTCGCCCCAGACGATGGCCCCCCGTGAGAACGGCAGGGGCACGACGGCGCGGTCCCAGCTGTCCAGGGTGATGCAGGGCCTGCTGGCCAGGCCCATCATCAGCACCGGCGCGCCGGTCATCTTCGCCAGCACGATCGCGCCCTCGGCCATCTGCTCGGCCGGGCCGCGGGGGCCGTCCGGGGTGATGGCGATGCAGCCGCCATTCTTGACCCAGCGCAGCACGTCGCGAAAGGCGGCCGAGCCGCCCTTGGCCTTGTCGCCCTTCTTCGTCTTCTTGGTGGAGGAGCCGCGGATGGCGGGAATGCCCATCTTCGCCACCGCTCCCGCGATGAACTCGCCGTCGGCCGAGAGCGAGATCAGGGCGCGGGGCTCCTGGGCCGTGCCGTCCACTGGCCAGCTGGCGGGCGAGAGGGCGATGCGGGAATGCCAGAAGCAGACGATGACCCCGCCGCCGGCGGCCCAGACCTGTTCGGCCGCGGCGCGGTTCTCCACGGTCCAGCGCATGGTGGCGAAGCACAGGCGCATCCAGCCCGCCAGCACGGCGGCCAGCGTCGCCTGCACCCAGGCCGCGCGCAGCAGCCCCTTCATTCGACGGGAACGCCGAGGGCGGCTTCCGGCGCCGCCTGTTCCAGGTTCTGACCCCTTGCGAGGCGCGCATAGAGCCCGCCCTTGCGCAGCAGGGCCGCATGCGCGCCCTGCTCGACCAGCCGCCCCGCCTCGATGACGTAGATGCGGTCGGCGTGGGCCACGGTGGAGAGGCGGTGGGCGATCATCACCGTGGTGCGGCCCACCATCAGCCGCTCCAGCGCCTCCTGGACCTTGGCCTCGCTCTCGGTGTCCAGCGCGCTGGTGGCCTCGTCCAGCAGCAGGATCGGGGCGTCCTTGAGGAAGGCGCGGGCGATGGCGATGCGCTGGCGCTGGCCGCCGGACAGGCGCGCCCCCGCCTCGCCGACGGTAGTGTCGTAGCCCTTCGGCAGGGCCTCGATGAATTCGTGGGCGGCGGCGGCCTCCGCTGCCGCGCGAATCTCGGCCTCCGAGGCGTCGGGGCGGGCGTAGGCGATGTTGGCGCGGATGGTGTCGTCGAACAGGAACGGCTCCTGGGTGACCAGGGCGATGCGCGCGCGCAGCTCGGTCATGGTCACGTCGCGGATGTCGACCCCATTGATGCGGACCGTGCCGGCGTCCGCGTCGTAGAAGCGCGGGATCAGGTTCAGGATGGTGCTCTTGCCGCCGCCGGACGGGCCCACCAGGGCGATGGTCTCGCCGGGCGCGGCCCGCAGGTCCATGCCGTGCAGGGCCGGCGCGCCGCCCTTCTGGTAGGCGAAGGAGACCTTGTCGAACACCAGCTCCGCCGGCCCGGCCGGCAGCGGCACGGGCGCGGCCGGGTCCTTGACCTCGGGCTCGATGTCGACGGCGGCCAGCAGCCGGCGGAAGGCGGCGAAACCCTCGCTCATCACCGTCTGCAGGTTGGCCAGTTCCTTGATCGACTGGGTCAGGATGGCCAGGGAGACCAGGAAGCTGGAAAAGGCCCCCACGCTCATGCCGCCCGCCTGGGCGCGCCAGCCGACGTAGGCGAAGATGGCCGCCAGCAGGCAGGTCATCAGGGCCTCGGTGGTCGGACCGGCCGTGGCCTCGGCGGTGCCGCCCTTGATCAGATGCCGCTGGCGGCGGTCCACCACCGCGCCGACGCGCTCCTCCTCGAAGGCCTCGCGGTTCTCGATCTTGACGATCTTCACCCCGTCCAGGCTTTCCATCAGGGCGGTGGAGAGGTTGGAGGTCTCCGCCATGGCGCCGCGTGCGGCCTTGCGCGTGCGCTTGGAGAACCGGCGCAGCAGGATGCTCGCCACCGGCGCCACCGTCAGCACCATGGCGCCCAGGATCCAGTCGATCCACAACAGCCAGATGGCCAGGGAGACGGCGATCAGGGCGTGCTGGGTGAACTTCACGACGCCGTCCGTCGCCGCCTGGCGGATCAGGGTGGCGTCGAACAGCACCGAGGAGACGTACGAGCCGCTGTGGGCGTCGCGCAGACGGGCGAGGTCGGCGCGCACGAGGCGCGAGAACAGCTGCACCTGGATCTGGCCGACGAGGCCGTGGCCGACGCGGTTCACCAGCACCGCCTGGGCGTACTGGATCGCCGCCCGGGGCAGGGCCAGGGCGACGATGGTGAGCGGGATGACCCACAGCGCCTGCGCGTCGCGGGCCACCAGCAGGCGGTTCACGGCCGGCTCGATGATCTGCGCGAGCTGGGCGGTGATGCCGGCGGCGATGGCCGCGCAGAGGACCGACCCCAGCAACGGCAGCCAGCGCGGGCGCAGGTAGTCGCGCCACAGGCGGGCGATCAGGGCGCGGCTGGAAAGCTCTGTCGACGGCGCGGCGGAGCCGGGCCGGGGGGCGGCGGTCATGGCGGTTCCGGTCGGCGCTTGCCGGGTCAAAGTCAAGCGGGGGATCAGCCGCCCCAGGGCCGGTCGGGATCGCCGGACGGGCGTTTTTCCGCCTGCTCCCGTTCACGCTCCTGCTGCTTGTCGAAGCGTTCCCAGGCCTTGGCGTCCTGCAGGGCGCGGACGGCGATGACCAGGGCGATGAGGGACCCGACGATCCCCAAGATCACTTCCGGACCCACCTCAGTGCTCCTGGCGGCGACGCTTGGCGCCCACGCCCGAGAGGGCCGCTGTGGTGGCGGCCACGGACTTCTTCTCGTCCGGTCGGAGATCCGGATCCTCGTCCACGGGCTTGTCGCCCTTCGAGGCGAAGAGGGCGATGATGACCACGACCGCGAGCGCGACCATGGAGAGAATGACGACCGTCATCGCGGCCCTCCAATCCTGAAGGTGCGAATCTGCGCCATCCTGCGCGGGGATCAAGCCCCGCGCGCGAAATCAGGCCTTCTTGTCGAGGCTGGGGTCGAGGAGGCGGTGCGCGTGGATGATGAAATAGCGCATCAGGGCGTTGTCCACGGTGGCCTGAGCCTTGGCCTTCCAGGCCCGGCGGGCCTCGTCGTAGGAGCCGTAGGCGCCGACGAGATCGACCTTGGAGGGGTCGCGGAACTCGGTCCCGCCGAGGTCCTTCAGTTCGCCGCCGATGACGATGTGGAGAAGCTGCTTGCCGGCCGCGTCGGTCATGATCTCGATACTCGGTTGCTCAGTCGGGCAGGCTGATAGGCGCGCAGCGCCTCAGGATCAACGGGTGAAGCGCCGGGGCGGCGCAGACCAGGCTGGGCTGGCGCGGATCGGGCTTGTTGAAGCGGTAGGGCCGGCCGCGGTGGTCGGTGCAGCGGGCGCCCGCCTCTTCGGCGATCAGCTCGCCGGCGCAGACGTCCCAGTCCCACTTGGGCGACAGCGCCATGGCGGCGTCGAAGGCGCCGGCCCCCACCAGGGCCATGCGGTAGGCGATGGAATTGCGCTTGTCGAAGCGCATTACCGGCCAGGGATCGGCCCACTTGGAGCGGTCGAACAGGGCCGCGTCGGCCAGCATGGC
>DASPLM010000105.1:0-4734 GCA_035627575.1 Caulobacteraceae bacterium
GGCGACCCGGGCGGCGAAGGCGCGCGCCGAGCCGGCGTCGCCGCGGCGGGCGGCGTGGTCGGCCAGTTCCGCCAGGGGCTCGACATAGGTCGGGTCCAGCGCGACCGCACGCTCGAAATCCCGCGCCGCCGCGGCGACGTCCCCGCCATCCTGCTGCAGCACGCCCCGGTGGTGCCAGGCCGGCGCGAAGTCGGGACGCGCGGTCAGGGCCTGGTCGAGGGCGCGCCGCGCCTCCTCGCGCCGGCCCATGCGCGACAGGCAGAAGCCCAGCACGGTGGCGGGCGCCGGATCGGACGGGTTGGAGCGGCGCGCGGCGTCCAGCCGCGCCAGGGCCGCCTGGCCCTGGCCGGCGGCGAACAGACGCACGATCTCGTCCTGAAGAGACCTGAATTCGGCGGCGGCGCTCATCGGGGAAAGCGCATAGGCCGGTCGCCCGCGTCACGCCAGAGGGCGCGGCGGGGTGCGACGGGAAGGCCTATTCCTCCTTGGGGATGTAGTTGAAGGTCCCGCACAGCGAGGCGTCGAGCATCGAGCTTCCCGGCGCGATGGCGCCCTGAAAGGCGGCCATGGCGGTCCGCGCCTCCGGCCCCTCGCCGACGGCGGCGACGGCGATCCAGGCAGTGCGGGCGTCCTTGCCGCAGAGGCCGCCGTTGGGCGCGCCGCGGGGGACCTGCTCGTCCACCACGCGCACGACGGTCACCTCGGCGTCCTCCGGCAGCTGCAGCAGGGCCGCCCAGGTGTCGCCGCCGGCGCCGTACGGCTCGCCGGCGCCCGCCGTGCGCGGCTCGGCCACGGCGTACCGCTGGCCGAAGCCGAAGGTGTAGGCGCTCTGGCCGAAGGTGGCGGGGCCGGTGATCGACTCCGCCGTGCTCGACATGGGCGCCAGTTCCGGCGCCGGCTGCGGCTCGGCCGCCTCCAGGGGAACCTCGGTGGTCTCGACCTCGGTCGGCGTCGACGGGCTGCAGGCGGCGGCCGCGGTCGCCAGCGCCGTCAGCGCGGCCAGCATCCAGGTCCTCATGGCGTCCCTCCCCAATGATCCGCCAGCTAAGCGCGGAACGGCCGGGGGTGGAAGGGGCCCAGGCCCGCCGCCTCAGCCGGCCGTGCTGTAGTAGGGGTTCTCCTGCGGCGCGCGGTTCGCCGCCGGGGGGAACTTCCACTCGCCGCGGAAGCGGTAGTCCATGGCCACGCACAGGGCCGGCGCCTTCGTTTCCTGGTCCCAGCGCACGACGTAGATGGTCAGCGGCTTGTACGGGCGCGGGCTTGAGATCGCGACCCAGGATTTCTCGGCCTTCCCCTCGCACGCGAAGCCGGTGAACTTGGCCCCGGCCTTCGGATCGACGGCGTAGAGCCGGTAGCCGTCCGGGTCCTTGCCGGCCATCAGCGGCTGAAGGGCGTAGACGTCGAAGGGCGCGTCGGAGGGGTGCAGGGGCAGGTCCGACCCCTTGCGCCGGAACAGCACGTCGACGCTGCGCGACAGCAGGCCCTTGCGGATCGCGAGGGTCACGTCGCCGGTGCGCCACTTGGCGGCGTCGGACATCGCCTCGAAAGACAGGTAGCGCATGGACTCGGCCGCGGCGGCGCCCGCCAGGGCGGCAAAGGCGGCGATGGTAAGGACGATCAGGCGAAGCAGGCGCATGCGGAACCTCGTACGGACGACAGCAGCGAGCCTAGCCGTTGGCGGCAAGCCGTGGCGATTTTGCGGCGGGGCGGAGTAGGCGGCAAGGGGCGCGGCCATGGAGGCCTTGCCCTCCCTTGAGAGGGCGCGGGAGAGGCCGGCGCTCGGCCCGAGGGTGACGGCAGGGGGGGGATGCAGGGCAAACGAAAACGGGGCGGACTCGCGTCCGCCCCGTTCGCAGTTCCGGATCGCCGCCGCCCTTACAGGCTGCGCTTGACCTCTTCGACCGTGAAGCACTCGATGAAGTCGCCGACCTTGATGTCCTGGAAGCCGGCGAAGGCCATGCCGCACTCCTGGCCGGACTGGACCTCGTTGACCTCGTCCTTGAAGCGCTTGAGCGTCTGCAGGGTGCCGAGCTCGAGCACCACGACATCCTGGCGGATGATGCGGACCCGGGCGCCCTTGCGGACCACGCCGTCCACCACGCGGCAGCCGGCGACCTTGCCGACCTTGGTGATGTCGAAGGCCTGCAGCACTTCCGCCTCGCCCAGGCGGGTTTCCCGCTGGATCGGGGCGAGCATGCCGGACATGACGCCTTTGATGTCGTCGATCAGGTCATAGATGATCGCGTAGTAGCGGATTTCGACGCCTTCCCGCTCGGCCAGCGCCTGCGCCTGCTTCGAGGCGCGGACGTTGAAGCCGATGATCGGGGCGCCGGCGCCCTTGGCCAGCAGCACGTCGGACTCGTTGATGCCGCCCACCGCCGAGTGGATCATCCGCGCGCGGACCTCGTCGGTGCCCAGCTTGTCCAGCGAGCCACGGATGGCCTCGGCCGAGCCCTGCACGTCCGCCTTGATGACGATCGGCAGTTCCGAGACCTTCTTGTCCTGCAGCTTGGACATCATGTCCGCCAGCGACACGCCGGCGGTGGCCGGGGCCATCGACTTCTCGCGGCGCTTGCGGTCGCGGTAGTCGGTCAGCTCGCGGGCGCGGGCCTCGTTCTCGACCACGGCCAGGGGCTCGCCGGCCTCGGGGGCGGCGTCCAGGCCGAGGATCTCGATCGGCTCGGACGGGCCGGCCTCCAGCACCTGCTCGTTGCGCTCGTTGACCAGGGCGCGCACGCGGCCCCAGCTGGAGCCGGCCACGACGATGTCGCCGCGCCGCAGGGTGCCGCGGTTGACCAGCACGGTGGCGACCGGGCCGCGGCCCTTGTCGAGCTTGGCTTCGATGACCACGCCCTCGGCCGAACGGTCGGGGTTGGCGCGCAGGTCCATGACCTCGGCCTGCAGCAGGATGGCCTCGATCAGGCCGTCCAGGTTCATCCGCTTGGTGGCGGAGACCTCGACGATCTGGGTGTCGCCGCCCAGGCTCTCGGCCACGATCTCGTGCTGCAGCAGCTCGTTCACGACCCGGGTCGGGTCGGCGTCGGGCTTGTCGATCTTGTTGACCGCCACGATGATCGGCGAGCCGGCCGCCTTGGCGTGGTTGATGGCCTCGATCGTCTGCGGCATCACGCCGTCGTCCGCCGCCACCACCAGGATGACGATGTCGGTGACGTTGGCGCCGCGGGCGCGCATGGCGCTGAAGGCCGCGTGGCCCGGCGTGTCCAGGAAGGTGACGCGCTCGCCGTTGGGCAGGCGCACCTGGTAGGCGCCGATGTGCTGGGTGATCCCGCCGGCCTCGCCCGCCACCACGTCGGTGGAGCGCAGGGCGTCGAGCAGCGAGGTCTTGCCGTGGTCGACGTGGCCCATGACGGCCACGACGGGCGGACGCGGCAGCATGTCTTCCGCCGCGTCTTCCTCGGCGATGAAGCCTTCCTCGACGTCGGACTCGGACACGCGGCGCACGGTGTGGCCGAACTCCGTCGCCACCAGCTCGGCGGTGTCGGAATCGATCACGTCGTTGATCTTCAGCATCAGGCCCTGACGCATCAGGAACTTGATGATCTCGACGCCGCGGGTGGCCATGCGGTTGGCCAGCTCCTGCACCGTGATGACGTCGGGGATGACGACGTCACGGGTGACCTTGGGCTGCTCGACCACGCCGCCGCGGCGCTTTTCCTTCTCGCGTTCGCGGGCGCGGCGGACCGAGGCCAGCGAGCGCATGCGCTCGGCGGTGTCCCCATCGCCGGCGACGGCCTGGATGGTCAGGCGGCCCTGACGGCGGCCCGGCTCGCCGCGCTGGCGCGAGACGGCCTTGCCTTCGTTGGCGCCGGCGTTCTTGGCGCGGCGGGCGCGATCGGCTTCCTCGAGGTGGGCCGGCTTGCGGTCGGGCGAGCGCGGACCGGGAGCCCGCGACGGCTTGGCCACCTCGGGCGCGGCCGGAGCCGGGCCGGCGCCTGTGCGGGCGCCGCCGGGGCGCGGGCCGCCGGGCGCCGGACGCGGCGACAGGGCCGAATAGCGGACGGTGCCGCCTTCCGGACGCGGACCGCGGTCGCCCTGGGGACGGTCTCCGCCCGAGCGGAACGGGGGACGATCGCCCTGCGGACGATCGGAGCGGAACGCCGGGCGCTCGCCCTGGGGCCGGTCGCCCTGCGGACGCTCCGGGCGGTAGACGCCCGAACCCTCGGGACGCGGACGGTCGCCGCCCGGACGGGGCGTGCGGGCGCCGTAGTTGCCCTGCGGGCGGTCGTCACGCGGGGCGCGGGCGCCGAAATTGGCTTGCGGACGCTGCGGCGCGGCCGGGCGCGGCGGCTGGGCCGGCCGATCCTGGGCGGGCGTCGGGGCGGCGGCCTGGGCCGGCGGCGCGGCCTGCTCGGGCTGAGGCTTCGGCGCAGGCTGGGCCAGCGCGGCTTCTTCGCGGCGGCGCTCTTCCTCCTGGGCGCGGCGCTGCTCCTCCCGGGCGCGGCGCTCGTTCTCGCGGCGCTCGCTTTCGGCGCGGGCGATCTCGATGGCGCGGCGGCGGGCCTCCATCTCCTCGGCGGAGAGGCCGCCGGCGAGCTGCGGCTCGCGGGGAGCCGGCGCCGAAGGCGCGGCCGGAGCCGGGGCCGGGGCCGCCGGCGGACGCGGCTTGACGTCGAAGGACTGCGGGCGCGGACGTTCGGGCGCGCCGGGGGTGGCCCCGACGCGGCGCTTGGTCTCGACCACCACGGTCTTGGTGCGGCCGTGGCTGAAGCTCTG
>DASPLM010000106.1:0-2474 GCA_035627575.1 Caulobacteraceae bacterium
AGGGACCGGCGCCCCGCCCAGGGCGCCGACGCGCTGCAGCCGCAGGGTCGCCCCGCGCCGCTCGACATAGACCAGGGCGCTGCCGTCGGCGTCCCACACCGGCTGGGCCTTGGCGATTCCGTCGCGGGTGACGCGGGCCAGGCCGGAGCCGTCGGCGTTCATCGTCCACAGCTCGGTCTTGTGGTCCCGTGCGGCGATGAAGGCGATCCGCCGTCCGTCGGGCGACCAGCGCGGGGTGAGCAGGTAGCTGGCCTTCAGCCGCGTCGCCTGGACCGGCTCGCCGCCGGCGGGCTTTACCCACACCTCGGGCGCGCCGCCCTGGTCCGATACGAACACCAGGCCGCCGTGGGGCGCGACGTCGGGGTCCCAGTCGCGGCCGGTGGAGGCGGTGACCGCCTCGGGCGCGCCGTCGCCACCGAAGAGGAACAGGTTCTTGCGCCGGTCGATCGTCTCCACCGCCAGCCGGCCGGCGCGATCGGACGACATGCTCCCGAAGGTCATGAGCCCGAGGCTGACCCGCTTCGGCGCCGAGGCCCTGCGGGTGTCGAGCGACCAGAGGCCGAAGTCGCCGCCGCGATTGCTGGCGTAGAACAGCGTGCGGCCGTCCGCCGCCCAGGCGTAGCCCAGCGCCTTCCAGCCGTCCCGCTTCAACGGCCGCTCGGCGCCGGTTCGCGCGTCCACGAAGTAGAGGTCGTCGACGCCCTGGGAGGTCGAGCGGCGGAACACCACGCCGCGGCCGTCGGGCGTCGGCAGGGGCTCGGTGTCGGCCAGGCTGTCGGCGGCCGGACGGCTGAAGTCGCGGGCCGCGCCGGTCTCGACATCAAGCGCGCGGATCCGCGTCACCTGGTCGGACCGGGTGCGGTCGGACAGAAGGAGGGTGCGCTCGTCGAGCCAGGCCAGCCGGGTCGACTGGGCCAGGCTGCAACGGCCCACCGTGCGCTCGCCGCCCCGCGGGACGGGCAGCACGACGATGCGGCACGGCTCTCCGCCAGACTGACGCACGAAGGCGATGCGGTCGCCCGACGGAGCCCAGGCGGCGGCGGCGTCGTCGGCCGGATCTCGCGTCAGCCGCAGCGGCGTCCCCTCTCGCACGCCCTTGAGGAACAGGTCGCGGGGGCTCTGGATGTCGGGGCTGGCGGCGTAGACCAGGAAGCGTCCGTCCGGGGAGAGCGCCGGATGGCTCTCGAGGCCCGGTTCCGCCGTCAACGGCTGCATGCCCTGGGCGGACCAGGCGGCGGCGGGCCGCAGGCGGTCGGCCGCCACGGCGCCGAGGGCGAGAAGGGCGACCAGCGCGCCGCCCGCCGCCGCCAGCAAGAGAGGCCGGGGCCTACGGCGCGAAGGAGCGGGTGGGCGGGTCGGCCCGACGTCCGCCGACTCCGGCGGTTCCACGCGCAGGCGATAGCCGACCTTGGGGATCGTATCGATGACGGCGCGGGGCTCGCCCGCCAGCACCTTGCGCAGCCGGCCGACGCAACGGAACAGGGCGTCCTCGCCGACGATGCGGCCCTCCCAGCACTGCTCGGAGAAGTCGGTGCGGCTGACCGGCTGGCCCAGGTTCTCGTGCAGGGCCACCAGGACCTGCATCACGCGCGGCTCCAGCGTCTGGACGCCGCCGGGCCCGCGAACCTCGAGCGCGTTGGGGCTGACGCGCAGGGATCCCAGGGCGAAGGGCGGCGCTAGCGCCAGCTCGATGCGCCGGCGCGGGGGCGGGAACGGCTGGTTCATCGACTTACCATCGGAAAAAGATCGGGTCCCGGGCCCTGTCCTTCGCCGCGGCAGTCTGGCTCAATCCTGCGTGGCTGAACAGCCGGTCGGAAAGTAAGCGTCATGTCCAAAGCCGTTCTGGTCCCAATCCTGGCCCGAGGCGTCGCCGCCCTGACGGCGGCCGTGCTGGTCCTGCTGGCCGGTGCGGCGCCGGTCCGGGCGCAGGTCGTACGCACGCCCCATGTCGAGACGGAACTGGTCTCGGGCGCCCTCGCCGCCACGCCGGGGAGCACGCTGCACGTCGCCCTGCGTCAGAAGATCATCCCGGGCTGGCACACCTACTGGCGCAATCCCGGCGACTCCGGCGAGCCGACGCGGCTGGCCTGGACCCTGCCGGACGGCTGGAGCGCCGGGGAGATCCTGTGGCCGATGCCCGAGCGCCAGCCGATCGGGCCGCTGGTCAACTACGGCTACTCCAACGAGGTGCTGCTGCCCGTCGCCATCCAGGTTCCGGCCGGCGCGCGACCCGGCGAGACGGTGCGCCTGACCGCCAAGGCCGACTGGCTGGTGTGCGAGGAGATCTGCGTGCCCGAGGAGGCGACGCTGCACCTGACCCTGCCCGTCGCCGCCGGCCCGGCCGCGCCGCATCCCGTCCACGGGCAGGCGGTGCGCGAGGCCCTGGCCGCCGGCCCGATCCGCGGCGCCCTGACCGGAACCGCTGCGCTCGCGAACGGCCAGCTGAAGCTGGCGGTGCTGGGCGAGCCGCTGCG
>DASPLM010000107.1:0-3188 GCA_035627575.1 Caulobacteraceae bacterium
CTGCATCGGGATCGGCGCGCCGCCGGCGACGATCAGCAGGTTCTGGGCCGCGCGGAGGCCGCTCAGCGGCTGGGCCGTGTAGTTCCCGCCCATCCAGGCGGGGTCGGCCCGGATGGCGTCCATGGCCAGCTTGCGCCACACCCGGTTGCGGCCGGCGATCTCGGTCGGCACGCAGGCCATCGGCATCAGGGCCTGGGCGAAGCCGGGGTAGGTCTCGCCCCAGACGAAACCGTGCATGCAGCCCATGGACGTGCCCATCAACAGGCGCAGGCGGTCGACCTTCAGTCCCCTGGTCAGCAGGACGTGCTGGGCCGCGACCATGTCGTCGTAGTCGTACTCGGGAAATTTCGCCTTCAGGCCGTCACTGGGCTTGGACGAGGCGCCGTGGCCGATGCCGTCGGGGAGGATCACGTACCACTTCGCCGGATCGAGCTCGCCGCCCGGTGCGAACAGCACGTCGGCGAACTGGGGCCGCAGGAACTGGGCGCCCGAACCGCCGGTGCCGTGCAGCACCATCACCGCGTTCGTCACCCGCCCCTGGGCGTCGCGCCTGGGCGTGCCGAGGGTGCGATAGTGCAGGCGCAGTTCCGGCAGGGTCTCGCCGTTGCGGAAGCGGAAGTCGCGGACGACGAAGTCGCCCTCCTTCACCTCGGGCGCGGCGGCGGCCGGAGCCGCAACGGCCATGGCAAGCGCGGCGCCGGTCAGGGTCGCCTTCATCCAGTCGATCGGCCTCATGAGCCCCTCTCCCATACCTCGCGCGTCGCGCGCGTCCGCCGTGTCTGCCACACGACCGGCACGCGCAGCTTCCGACCGACCATGGCTGGCGTGATTCGCTCGAGCGGGCCGAACTGGAACTGGCTGACGACCGCGACGCTCGCCGCGCCGAAACCCTTGTCGACCGGCGCCTCCTCGATGACCACGCAGTCGGTCAGCGTCCCCTCGGACGTCGTCACGCAATCGACGATGGCCGAGCCGTGCAGGTGCTCGCGGTAGGCCTGTTCCGGATAGTGGGCGAAGATCTCGCTGTCCTTGGGCCACTTGGTCCAGCGCAGGCCCTTGCCGCCGAACTCCACGAACACGCGGGCGTCGACGGTGAACAGCTTGGACCAGTTGCTGGCGGCCGAGGCGCTGCCGGCAGCGGACCCCAGCAGGACCAGCCCGACGATCAGTCCGGCCGTCGCCGGTCTTCCAGCCGCGCCGCGAGGCTGGACGTGTCCCATCGCGAGCCTCCCATGGCCTGAACTTCGGAATAGAACTGATCAACCAACGCGGTAAGGGCCAAGTGTGCTCCGTTGGAGCGCGCCTCGTCCAGCACCAGGCCCAGGTCCTTCCGCATCCAGTCCACGGCGAAGCCGAAGTCGTACCGGTTCTCGGCCATGGTCGGCCAGCGGTTGTCCATCTGCCACGACTGGGCCGCGCCCTTGCCGATCGCCGCGAGCACGAGCTCGGGATCCAGTCCCGCGGACTTGGTGAAGTGCATGGCCTCGGCGAGGCCCTGCACCACGCCGGCGATGCAGATCTGGTTGACCATCTTGGCCAGCTGCCCCGAACCGGCCGGCCCCATCAGGGTGACGGCTTTCGAATAGGCACGCAGCACCGGCTCCGCCCTGGCGAAGGCGGTGGCGTCGCCGCCGGCCATCACGCTGAGCTGCCCGTTCTCCGCCCCCGCCTGCCCGCCGGAAACCGGCGCGTCGACGAAGTGGCGGCCCGACGCCGCGCACAGCGCCGCCATTTCCCGCGCCACCCTGGCCGAGGTCGTGGTGTGGTCGACGATCACGGCGCCGGGCAACAGGGTCGGCATGGCCTGGGCCACCACCTCGCGCACGTCCTCGTCCTTGCCGACGCACAGGATCAGCATCTCCGCGCCGTTGGCCGCCTCGGCCGCGGTGCCGGCGAAGCGGCCCCCGAACCGGTCGGCCCAGGCGCGCGCCTTCTCCGGCGAGCGGTTGAAGCCGGACACCTCGTGGCCCGCCCCGATCAGATGCCCGGCCATCGGGGCGCCCATGACGCCCAGTCCAGCGAAACCCAGCCTCATCCCTTGTCCCCGTCTGTGCTGACGTAGCCGCCGCGGAAGAACACCAGCCCCTCCCCCTCATTCGAGTCGAAGGCCGTGACCTCGCCGACGATGACGAGGTGGTCGCCCATCTGGATGCGCTGCCGCGTCTCGCATTCCAGCCGCGCCAGCGCGCCCTTCAGCAGCGGGGCGCCCGAAGCGCCGTATTCGGTCTCGGCAGGGTCGAGCCGGCCCGCGCCCTTGGAGAACCGCACCGAGTGCTCCCGGTCACCGGCGGCCAGAACGTTGACGGCGAAGCGTTCGGCGTCGTGGAAGACGTGGCGCCGGTCGCAAACGTCGTCGAGGCACCAGAGCACCAGCCGGGGCTCGAGGGACACCGAGGTGAAGGAGTTGACGGTCAGGCCCAGCGGCCCCCGCGCGTCCTGGGCGGTCACCACGGTCACGCCGGTGGCGAAGGATCCGAGCGCGCGGCGATAGCTTTTGCGGGTGTCGTCCACCGGGGTGACCTAGGGCCCCGAGCGTCGGGGCGCAACCGTATATGTCGCAGGGCTTTTCCGCGGCCCCAGCGCCCGTTGGAAAGGTGGCCTTAACCTTGACGGGGCCAACGTCGGCGCTGAACGCGCAGGGGGACTACCGTCATGGCGATGATGGACGCCGTCGTGATGATCAAGAAGGTGAAGAAGGTGTCCGGAGGCGGACACCACGGCGGCGCGTGGAAAGTCGCCTATGCCGACTTCGTCACCGCCATGATGGCCTTCTTCCTGCTGATGTGGCTGATCAATACCACCAGCCCCGAGCAGAAGCGCGGCATCGCCGACTATTTCGCTCCCGCCAGCGTGTCGGAGGCGACTTCCGGCTCCGGCGGCATCCTGGGCGGCACGTCGCTCGGCGACGACGGCGCCAAGTCCGATGGCTCCATGACCGTGGTCGAGCAGCTCGCCCCCGAAGCGCCCAACCCGACCGACGAGGGCGGCGAAGCCTCCAAGTCCGCCTCGCTGGAAGCCGCCGCGGAAGCCGACCTGCGCGCCGAGATCGCGCGGCGCGAGGACGCCGCCTTCCAGAGCGCCGCCCAGTCCCTGCGTCAGGCCATGCGCGACATGCCGGAACTGGCCGAACTGTCCAAGCAGATCCTGATCGACCAGACGCCGGAGGGGCTGCGCATCCAGCTGATCGA
>DASPLM010000108.1:0-2938 GCA_035627575.1 Caulobacteraceae bacterium
CGTTCGCCGAGCTGATGATCCGCCGGGACCACCGCGCCCCGCAGGTCCGCAAACACCGCGGGGCCCACACCATCAAGGGCGACTATTTCGGTCCCTTCGCCTCGACCTGGGCGGTGAACCGGACCCTGAACACCCTGCAGAAGGCCTTCCTGCTGCGCTCGTGCTCGGACAGCGTGTTCGACAGCCGCACGCGGCCCTGCATGCTGCACCAGATCAAGCGCTGCAGCGCGCCTTGCGTCGACCTGATCTCGCCCGAGGCCTACATGGGCCTGGTCACCGAGGCGGAAGCCTTCCTCACCGGCCGCAGCCGCGCCGTGCTGGAGCGCCTGTCGAAGGAGATGCAGGCGGCCTCGGACGACCTCGACTTCGAGCGCGCCGCCCGCTACCGCGACCGCATCCGGGCGCTCTCCGCCCTGTCCATGGAGCAGTCCATCAACCCCAAGAGCGTGGACGAGGCGGACGTCTTCGCCCTGCACACCGAGGGCGGCCAGGCCTGCGTCCAGGTGTTCTTCTTCCGCGCGGGCCAGAACTGGGGCAACCGCGCCTACTTCCCGCGCGTCGACCGCTCCGACGAGACGCCCGACATCATGGAGTCCTTCCTCGGCCAGTTCTACGAGGACCGGCCGGTGCCGAAGCTGATCCTCGTCAACGAGGAACCGGCCGAATGCCAGCTGCTGGCCGAGGCGCTGTGCCTCAAGGCCGGCCGCAAGGTCGAGATCCTCAAGCCCCAGCGCGGCGAGAAGAGGGAACTGGTCCAGCACGCCCTCACCAACGCCCGCGAGGCGCTGGGCCGGCGCATGGCCGAGAGCTCGGCCCAGGGCAAGCTGCTGGACGGGGTGGCGGAGACCTTCGGCCTGGACGGCCGGCCCGAGCGGATCGAGGTCTACGACAACAGCCACGTCCAGGGCACGAACGCGGTCGGGGCCATGATCGTGGCCGGGCCCGAGGGGTTCCAGAAGAACCAGTACCGAAAGTTCAACATCCGCTCCCAGGACCTCGTCCCGGGCGACGACTTCGGCATGATGAAGGAGGTGCTGGGCCGCCGCTTCGCCCGCCTCGTCAAGGACGAGGAGGCGGGCGAGAACCCGCCCCGGCCCGACCTGGTGCTGATCGACGGCGGCCAGGGCCAGCTGTCGGTCGTGCAGGAGGTGATGCGGGAACTCGGCGTGGACGACATCCCCGTCGTCGGCATCGCCAAGGGTCCCGACCGCGACGCCGGCCTGGAGCGCTTCATCGTGCCGGGCAAGCCGCCCTTCATGCTCGAGAAGAAGAGCCCGGTGCTCTATTACCTGCAGCGCCTGCGCGACGAGGCGCACCGCTTCGCCATCGGCAGCCACCGCACGCGCCGGTCCATGGACATCAAGAAGAGCCCGCTGGACGAGATCGAGGGCATCGGCCCGCGGCGCAAGAAGGCCCTGCTGCACGCGTTCGGATCGGCGCGCGGGGTGGGCCGCGCCTCGGTGGCCGACCTCGCCAAGGTCGAGGGCGTGAACGAGGCCATGGCCCAGAGGATCTTCGACTTCTTCCGGCCGGGGCGGTAGCGCCGCCGTAGACCCCGCGACAACTCGGGCGTTTGAGTTCTACAAAGAGCCCACGCTGGAGGAATCGCCCATGACCGCCGTCAATCCGCTGCCGAACATCCTGACCCTGCTGCGCCTGGTGGCCGGCCTGGTCATGTTCCTGCTGCTCGCCGGAGCCGCCGGCGGCATCCCGATCCTGTCGGAAATGCTGACGCCGGACCAGCAGTTCGCCATGCAGCGCTGGGCCTTCTTCGCCTTCGTGCTGGGCGCCCTGACCGACTTCTTCGACGGGTGGGCGGCGCGGGCGCTGAACGCCGAGACGGCCTGGGGCGCCACGCTGGACCCCATCGCCGACAAGATCCTGGTCTGCGGCACCATCCTCGGCCTGTTCGCCCTGGGGGCCCAGCCGATCATCGCCCTGCCGGCGGCCCTGATCCTGTTCCGCGAGTTCGCGGTTTCGGCGCTGCGGGAAAGCGCCGCCTCGCGCGGCGTGACGCTGAAGGTCACCTGGCTGGCCAAGGCCAAGACCACCCTGCAGCTGGTCGCCTTCGGCGTGCTGATGCTGGCCGAGTGCTGGGCCGCCTTCAACTTCGACCCGGCCCAGGCGCCGCTGGTGGCCGACATCGCCTACGGCCTGATCTGGATCGCCGCCCTGGTCACCCTGTGGACCGGCTTCGAGTACGTCATGGCCGCCCGCCGCACGATCTCGCACGAGCGGTAGGTCTGCGAACGGCCCGATCGGAGGTTTCCCTCTTCCATGGGGAGAGGGAAGGCTCACGCACCGGAGCAGCGAAGCTGCTCAGGCTTGTTGCGTGAGGGGTGTGGGGAATACGGCTGGCCGCCTGGCGCGGACCTCGCCAGCCTCCGTAACCCCGCCCCCGTCTCGGCGGACCTTCGCTCCGCTCCGGTACCGGGAAGCCCCCGCCCTCCAGGGCGGGGGCTCCGTGTTTGCGGGCGTGGAGCCCGCCCTACTTCCCGTTCAGTTCCTTCACCAGTGCGTCGCGACCGTAGACCTTGAGCAGGGCTTCCTGGATGCCCGACGCCGCCACGTGCACCGAGCGGTTCAGGCGCGGGTCGTAGGCGTAGGCGCCGCCCAGCGAGTGGATGTTGCCGTCGAACACGGCTCCGATCACCTCGCCCCTGGCGTTCAGGGTCGGCGAGCCCGAGGCGCCGCCGATGATGTCGCCGGTGCCGGAGAAGTTGAACACCGTGTCCATCTTCACCTTGTCCTTGGCCGCGAACCAGCTCTGGGGCAGGTCGTAGGGGGCCTGGCCGGTGGCGCGGGCGTAGAGGCCGGCGAAGTTGGTGAAGGGCGTGATCTCGCGCCCGCGCTCGGTCCAGCCCTGCACCGCGCCGTAGGTGATGCGCAGCGAGAAGGTGGCGTCGGGATAGACGCTGTCGCCGTAGACGGCGAAGCG
>DASPLM010000109.1:0-3221 GCA_035627575.1 Caulobacteraceae bacterium
CCTCGTCGGGGTGCGCGGCCGCCCAGGCCAGAGCCACGAGCCCGCCGAAGGAATGGGCCAGCAGCGCCGGCCGTTCGACGTCCAGCCGGGCCAGGCCTTCGCGGATCTGGTTCGCCTGGGCCAGGGGCGAGGCGAGGAACCGCGGACGCGGGCTCAGCCCATGGCCAGGACGGTCGATCGCCAGGACCCGGTGGCTGGCGGCGAGGCGGGTGAAAGGTCCTTCCAGCCAGTCCTGGTGGGTGGTCAGGGCGCCGTGGATCAGCAGCAGCGGCGGCCCGGAGCCGGCCTCCACCACATGAAGGCCGCGGCCTCCATCCAGCCTGATGTCGCGTGTCTTGACCGAGCCGGTCACGCGCGTCGCTCCGCGGGCAGGGCCCAGGTCGCGCAGGCCGCCGCCGTGGCGCCGCCGACAATGAGAGCGCCGTCGCGGTAGAGCGCCCAGCGGTCGGCGTTCTGTGGCAGCTGCAACACGACCAGCTGGCCCGATGGATCGCTGGCGACGAGGCGTGCGTCTGCCCGGGCGACCGCCATCATGACCTGATCCTGACTCACGCCTGGCTGGAACATCACGGTGGTGAAGGCGCCGTCCGGTTGGCGCAGCGAGAGGGCGCCCGAGGCAGTCACGGCGAGGATGATCGAGGCCGCCGCGATGGCGCCGCGGCCAGGACCCGAGGCTCCTCCGCGCCTGGCGACGAGCCAGCCGAGGACAATCGGCGCCAGCCCCAGCACGATCAGCCATCCGACGTCGTAGGCCAGCCGGTTGTCCGTATCGAGCCGGATGCGGTGGATGTGCAGGATCCAGTGGAAGAGCACGACGTCGGCGACGTTCCACGCGCCGAAGCCGAGCAGGGCGCCGCCGAGGAGTGCGCGACCGGCGCTCGGAGCGCTCAGGTCCACCCGTGCCCGCCAGAGC
Source organism: Caulobacteraceae bacterium (assembly GCA_035627575.1). GTDB lineage: Bacteria > Pseudomonadota > Alphaproteobacteria > Caulobacterales > Caulobacteraceae > JAEZEZ01. The sequence goes on from DASPLM010000109.1 coordinate 914, forward strand.
AACCACAGCCCCGCGACCGCGATGGCGTACATCAGGACGTGGAAGAGACCGTCGGCCAGGATTTGCACGCGCGGGTCCTCGAACGTCTCGCCAGGGACGAGGCTCAGCAGATGGTGCCATTGCAGCACCTGATGCAGCAGTATGCCGTCGAAGAAGCCGCTCAGGGCGACGCCGAGGGTGAAGGCGGCCCACAGCAGCGGGCGCAAGCTGGCGTGCAGGCGGGGCGGAAGGGCGGCTGCGGTCATGGGACCCCAACCGCCGGGATTTCCGGGGGTTCCGCTCTCCGCGGTCAGACGTGGGCGATGCGGATCATGTTTGTGGAGCCCGCCTTGCCGAAGGGGACGCCGGCGACGATCACGATCGGGTCGCCGGACTCGGCCAGGCCCAGCGCGACGGTTTCGGACACCGCCTCCTCGACCATCTCCTCGACGTTGGCCGGGTCCTTCGCAACCCGCGGTTCGAGGCCCCACGCCAGGGCCAGCCGGCGCGCGGTGTTCACCGAGGGCGTCAGCACCAGCACGGGCTGCAACGGCCGCTCGCGCGACAGGCGCCGCGCCGTGGTGCCGTTGGCCGTAAAGGCGACAAGGCAGGCCGCGCCGGACGTCTCGGCCGCCCGGGTGGCGGCGGCGGCGATGGCGTTGAGATCACCGCCGCCCTCGATCTCGTGCTCTGCCGCCATCAGCTGGGGCCAGCGTGGGTCCAGCTCCACGCGGCTGATGATCCGGTCCATCATCGCCACGGACTCGAGCGGGAAGGCGCCCGACGCGCTCTCGGCCGACAGCATCATGGCGTCGGCGCCCTCGTAGACCGTGTTGGCCACGTCCGTCGCCTCGGCTCGGGTCGGCGTCGGCGCATTGACCATCGAATCCAGCATCTGGGTGGCCACGATGACGGGCCGTCCGCGCAGCTTGGCGGCGCGGATGATCACCTTCTGGGCCACGGGCACGTCCTCGGGCGGCAATTCCACTCCGAGGTCGCCGCGGGCGACCATGACGCCGTCGCAGAGTTCGATGATCTCCTCGAGGCGGTCGAGCGCCTGAGGCTTCTCAATCTTGGCCAGGCAGGCGGCGCGGCCGTCCACCAGCTGGCGCAGTTCGGCCATGTCCTCCGGCTTCTGCACGAACGACAGCGCGACCCAGTCGACGCCGAGGTCCAGGGCATAGGCGAGGTCCTCTCGATCCTTGTCCGTCAGGGCCGACATGGGCAGGACAACTCCGGGCAGGTTCACCCCCTTGCGGTCGGAAACCGTTCCGCCCTGGACCACCGTGGTGTCGGCGAAATCGGGTCCGCACCTTTCGACCCGCAGGCGCAGCTTGCCGTCGTCGATCAGGATCATCACGCCGGGCTGCAGGGCGGCGAAGATCTCCGGGTGCTTCATGGGCGCGCGCTGGGCGTTCCCCGTCGGGCCGTCCAGCTCCAGCCGGAACGCCTGGCCGTTGACCAGCTCCGCCTTGCCATCCTCGAACTGGCCCAGCCGCAACTTGGGACCCTGCAGGTCGGCCAGCACCGCCAGCGGTCGGTCAATGGCCTTCTCGGCCGCCCGCACGGCGTCGTAGGCGGCGCGGTGGTCGGCCTGGGAGCCGTGGGAGAAATTGAGGCGGAAAACGTCCGCGCCGGCTTCGGCCAGGGCCCTCACCATGTGCGGGTCGCGGCTCGCGGGGCCGAGGGTGGCGACGATGCGCGCGCGGCGGGCGCGGATCATGGGCGGACTCCGGTGTGAGGGATGTTCGGTAGAGACTCGGTCATCGTGGCATCGGTTCCCCGCGGGCGAAACCCCGCTGACACCGGTGTCAGACCTTTTCGCTCAGTTTGATGGCCGTGCGGCATCCGGCGCGGATCACGGCCGAGAGCAGGGCGTAGCCCGGGGCCTCGCGCGCGCCTTCCTCCACCGCCTTGTCGCGGTGCGCCAGTTCCTCGTCGCGGAACTTGGACAGCTCCTCGGCCAATTCCGGCTCGCGCGCCTCCAGTTCGGCGATCTGGCCGGCGTAGTGGTCCTCGATGACGGTCTCGACCGCTTCGGTGCAGGCATGGGCGGCCTTCTCGCCCATCAACGCCGTGCCGGCGCCCAGCGCGAACCCGGCCATCCGCCACAACGGCGCCAGGACCGTGGGGCGCACGCGACGCTCGTTGAGCAGGGCATCGAACCGCGCCAGGTGGGCCTGCTCGTGGCCCTCCATCTCGCCGAGATCGTCTCGGATGCGCTCCTTGCCGGGCGCGGCGTCGAACACCGCCTTCTGGCCGCGGTATATCCACACCGCTCCCAGTTCGCCCGCGTGGTCCACGCGCAGGATCTCGCCCAGGCGCTGGT
>DASPLM010000110.1:0-2663 GCA_035627575.1 Caulobacteraceae bacterium
GAACACGATCAGGTCGTCGTATTCCTGCGCCTGGGCGGCGCCGGCGAAGCCCAGCAGGGAAATGGTGAGCGCGGCCGCGGCCGCCGTGGTCATGAGTTTCATAGGTTTCCGTCCCCGACCGCCTTTGACGCGGTTTTCAAAGACAACCTGACCGATTGAACGGCGCGTAGGAAGCGACCGCCGGATTCCGGCGACGCTTCGTGCGCGAGCGTTGCGCAATTCCAACGGTTTCCGCTGGGGAAGGATTCTATTGCAGCACGCGGAATCTCAGGGTTTCCGGCAGGCCCCGCAGGGCCGCGACCGCGTCCGGGCCGTAATCGCCGTCGACGTCAGTGATGACGTAGCCGCTGCGCTCATCGGTCTTCAGGTGCTGGGCCAGGATGTTCAGGCCGTGGTCGGCCAGCACGCCGTTGATTCCCGCCAGCACGCCCGGCCGGTTGCGGTGGATGTGCAGCAGGCGGTGCGCGCCGGAGACTTCCGACAGTTGCACGTTGGGCAGGTTGACCGAAAAGGTCGTGTCCCCGCGATGCAGGAAGCCCAGCAGGCGCTCGGCGGCGAAGTCGGCGATGGCCGCCTGGGCCTCCTCGGTTGAGCCCCCCACATGGGGCGACAGGATGACGTTCGGCAGGCCGCGCAAGGGCGTGTCGAAGGGCTCGCCGTTGACTGCGGGCTCATCGGGGAAGACGTCCACTCCGGCGCCCGCCAGGCGGCCCTGGCGCAGGGCGGCGGCCAGGGCCTCCACATCGACCACATGCCCGCGACTGAGGTTCAGCAGCACGGCGCCCGGCTTCATCAGCGCCAGCTCTTCGCGTCCGATCAGGCGGCGGTTCTCGGGACGGCCGTCGACGTGAAGGGACACGACATCCGCCCGCTGCAGCAGCTCGGCGAGGGTGCGGACCCGCTCGGCCCCCCCGTAGGCCAGCTTCTCGCCCGTGTCATGGAAGATCACCCGCATGCCCAGCGCTTCGGCAAGCACCGACAGCTGGGAGCCGATGGCGCCGTAGCCGACGATGCCCAGCGTCTTGCCGCGGATTTCCCGCGCGCCGGCGGCGGTCTTCTCCCACCGGCCCGCGTGGGCGGCGGCGGAGCGGTCGAACAGGCCCCGCATCAGGGCGACGATCTCGCCGATGGCGAGCTCCACGACCGAACGGGTGTTCGAAAAGGGCGCGTTGAACACGGCCACGCCGCGGTCGGCGCAGGCGGCCAGGTCGATCTGGTTGACCCCGATGCAGAACGCGCCCACCGCCAGCAGCCGGTCGGCGCCGGCGAGGGCTGCAGGACTCACGGTGGTCTTGGAGCGGATGCCCAGCACGTGCACGCCCGCCGCAAGCCGCACCGCCAGCTCCGCCTCGTCCAGCGCGCCCTTCTCCACCGCAACGTCGTAGCCCTCGTCCCGGAACCGGTCGGCGGCGTCCGGGTGCAGGCTCTCCAGCAGCAGCACCTTCATCCGGCTTCGCGGATACGACCACCGCCCGCGCAGGCCCTCCCGGTGCAGCACCTCGTCCCAGGAGGCGCAGACGTGGTCCGCGACCTCCACGACCCGGCCGCGCGTCACGTTTTCGGTAAAGGCATGGAAGCGGGTCGCCGCCCCCGCCTCGCGGATTTCGTAGTCGGTCCAGCCATCGCCCACGACGACGACCGGACCGTCCAGCCCAAGCGCCTTCACCGCCTCGACCTTCCCGCGGTCCCGCGACAGGGGATTGGCTGCGTCCAGGCCGCTCACGGTCCCGTCGGCTCCGAAGACCAGCCGGTTGGCCAGCACCCGCTCCGGCCCGATTGCGAAGTCCGCCACGACCGCATCGACGAAGTCGTGGAAGCCGCCGGTGACGACGAACACCCGCTCGCCGTGCCGTTCGAAGAAGTCGCGGTTGCGGCGGATCGATGCCGAGACCTCGCCTTTCAGCCGCTGGATCAGCGGATCAAGGTGCTCGCGGCGGGGGGCGAGGAGTTCCAGCCGCCGGCGCAGCGCCTCGCCGAACCCGATCTCGCCGCCCATGGCCAGGTCGGTCAGGCGCCGGACCTCCGCCAGCACCTCCTCCCGGCGGGGATGATCGGCCAGGGCGATCTCGCCCAGCACGTCCAGCGCCTCCACCCGGGTGAAGGTCGAATCGAAGTCGATGACGAAGTACGGAGACGGCCCCATGGGCCTAGCTGAACACTCTTCGCAGCCGCAGCAAAGTCCCGATTCGCGCCGCGCGCGGACCTGCGTTAACAATATGGGCCATGGGGTGTGAACGCGGCTAGAGACCGCGCAAGCGAGGGGTCATGGCGGGGGCCGGCCGGAAGGGCAGACGGGATGTGACGGGCGGCCGGCCCGCCTCCGACCGCCTGTGGCTGCTCGACGCGGCCGGCGTGCTGGCCGCCCTCGGATTCGCCGCGCTGCTGTTCAGCCCGCCTCTTCCTGCGGGGATCGAGTCCCTCGTCCTGCGCGAACTCTGCCTTGCCGTCATCGTCCTGGCCGCCGGAGTGCGGATCGTCGACCTCCGCGCGCGCCGGCGCGCCCGGCGCACGGAGGCGCGCCGCGAACTGCTGCGGCGGGCCAGCGTGCTGGACGACGCCCTGATGGACTTCCGGCGCTCGCTGTCGCGCGAGGCGGCCCGACGTTTCGTCGAGCGGCGCACCCAGTTCGAAGCCGCGCTGGAGCCCGGCGCCCCGCACCTCGA
>DASPLM010000111.1:0-6774 GCA_035627575.1 Caulobacteraceae bacterium
GTGGCCACGGGCGTGCTGCCGATCGCCCTGGGCGAGGCGACCAAGACCGTGCCGCAGATGATGGACGCGGAGAAGGTCTACCGCTTCACCGTCGCCTGGGGCGCCGCGACCTCGACCCTGGACCGCGAGGGCGAGGTGGTCGCGACGTCGGACGTGCGGCCGTCGCCCGACGCCGTGAGCGAGGCGCTCAAGGCCTTCGTCGGCGAGATCCAGCAGGTCCCGCCGGCCTTCTCGGCCATCAAGGTCGACGGCCAGCGCGCCTACGATCTGGCCCGTGACGGGGTCGAGGTCGAGCTCGCCGCACGCACGGTGGCGATTCACGAGGCCGCGGTCGTCGGCGCGCCCGACGCCGATCACGTCGAGGTGGAGATCCGCTGCGGCAAGGGCACCTACGTCCGGTCGCTGATGCGGGACCTGGCCGCCGCGCTGGGCGCCGAAGGCCACGTCTCGGCGCTGCGCCGCATGCGCGTGGGGCCCTTCCGCGCAGAGGAGTCGATAACGCTGGCTTCCCTGCAGGATTTAGGGCATAGGGGCGCCCTGTCGGAGGCCATGCTTCCGGTCGAGACCGCACTGGACGACATCCCGGTGCTGGCCGTGACCGAGGAAGACGCCTTCCGGCTAAGGCAGGGCCGGCCGATTGTTCTGCTTCCCAGACAGGTCGAAATGCTCAAGCCGCGCCTCGGCGCGTCGCGGGCGGTTTCGGCGATGACGGGCAGCAGGCTGATCGCTCTCTGCGAGATGCGGGCGGGACAGTTGTCCCCCACCCGAGTGTTTCACATTGATCCGGAGTGATCCCCGATGTCGATTACGATCGAACGCAAGGCCGAACTCATCGGCGCCCATGGCCGCTCGCCCAACGATACGGGCGGCGCCGAAGTCCAGATCTCGATCCTCTCCGAGCGGATCGCGAACCTGACCGAGCACTTCAAGACCCACAAGAAGGACAACCACTCGCGTCGTGGCCTTCTGAAGATGGTGTCGCAACGCCGCCGCCTGCTCGATTACCTGAAGAAGTCCGACAACGCTCGGTATCAGGCGATCATCCAGACGCTGGGCCTGCGCCGCTAAGCCAAGCTCTCTACGGGATGGGCCCTCACGGGCCCATTCTGCTATCCGCCTCCGGCGGAACCGTACGACGGCGCCGTCACGGCGGCGCAAAACCGCGAGGGCTCCTAGTCAGTCCTCGGACCACCGGCCGGCGGCGCCTCGCCCTCGGTCCCCCAGGACGAACGACCAGGCAGAACCAACTCCTCTGACTCAAGACCGTCCGCCCCCGCTGGCAATCCGGCCGCGGGATGAAGAAAGAAACGAAATGTTCGACATCAAACGCAAGTCCATCGAATGGGGCGGCCGCACGCTGACCCTCGAGACGGGCCGCATCGCCCGCCAGGCGGACGGCGCCGTCCTCGTCACCTACGGCGAGACCGTCGTGCTCGCCACCGCGGTCTTCGCCAAGGCCCCCAAGCCCGGCCTCGACTTCTTCCCGCTGACGGTCAACTACCAGGAAAAGACCTTCGCCGCCGGCAAGATCCCGGGCGGCTACTTCAAGCGTGAAGGCCGTCCGACCGAAAAGGAGACCCTGGTCTCCCGCCTGATCGACCGTCCGATCCGCCCGCTGTTCGTCAAGGGCTTCAAGCACGAGACCCAGGTCATCGTGACCGTGCTCCAGCACGACATGGAGAACGATCCCGACATCATCGCCATGGTCGGCGCCTCGGCGGCCCTGACCCTGTCGGGCGCGCCCTTCATGGGCCCGATCGCCGCCGCGCGCGTCGGCATCGTCGAGGGCGAGTACGTCCTCAACCCGACGCTGGACCAGATGGCCGAGAGCGAACTCGACCTGGTCGTCGCCGGCACCGAAGACGCCCTGATGATGGTCGAATCCGAAGCCAGGGAACTGGCCGAGGACAAGATGCTGGGCGCCCTGATGTTCGCCCACCGCGGCATGCAGCCGGTGATCGACGCGATCATCGAACTGGCCGAGCACGCCGCCAAGGAGCCGTACGACTTCCAGCCGGAATCGGCCGACCACATCGTTGAGGCGATCAACAACCTCGTCGGCGCCGAGCTCCGCGCCGCCTACGGCGAGACGCTGAAGGCCGCCCGCCGCGGCGGCATCGACGCCGCCAAGCAGAAGGCCGTCGCCGCCCTGGTCCGCTCCGAGACCAACCCCGACGGCTTCGACCCGATCAAGTTCGGCGGCGCCTTCAAGGAAGCCGAAGCCCACATCCTGCGCCGGGACATCATCGAGAACGGCCGCCGCGTCGACGGCCGCCCCGTCGACAAGGTCCGCCCCATCGTGTCGGAAGTCGGCGTCCTGCCGCGGACCCACGGTTCGGCCCTGTTCACCCGCGGCGAGACCCAGGCCCTGGTCGTGGCCACCCTGGGCACCGGCGAGGACGAGCAGTGGGTGGACGCCCTGGCCGGCACCTACAAGGAGAAGTTCCTCCTCCACTACAACTTCCCCCCCTACTCGGTCGGCGAGACCGGCCGTATGGGCGGTGCGGGTCGTCGTGAGATCGGCCACGGCAAGCTGGCGTGGCGGGCGCTCCGCCCGATGCTGCCGAGCGCGGACGAATTCCCCTACACCATCCGCCTGGTCTCGGAGATCACCGAGTCCAACGGCTCCTCGTCGATGGCCACGGTCTGCGGATCGTCCCTGGCCATGATGGACGCCGGCGTGCCGCTGACCCGTCCGGTCGCCGGCATCGCCATGGGCCTGATCCTCGAGCCCTCGGGCGAGTTCGCCGTCCTGTCGGACATCCTGGGCGACGAGGACCACCTCGGCGACATGGACTTCAAGGTTGCCGGCACCGAGCGGGGCATCACCTCGCTGCAGATGGACATCAAGGTCCCCGGCATCACCGAGGAGATCATGAAGAAGGCCATGAGCCAGGCTCACGACGGCCGTCTTCATGATCTCCTCGGTGAGATGAACAAGGCCATGGACGCGCCGCGCGCGGAACTGGGCGAGTTCGCGCCGAAGATCGAGACCATCAAGATCGCCACGGACAAGATCCGGGAAGTGATCGGCACCGGCGGCAAGGTGATCCGCGAGATCGTCGAGAAGACCGGCGCGAAGATCGACATCGGCGACGACGGCACGATCAAGATCGCCGCCTCGGAGCAGTCCAAGATCGACGCCGCCCGCGACTGGATCAAGTCCATCGCCTCGGAGCCCGAGGTCGGCACGATCTACACCGGCAAGGTCGTGAAGGTCGTCGACTTCGGCGCCTTCGTGAACTTCTTCGGCGCCAAGGACGGCCTGGTCCACATCAGCCAGCTGGCCCCGCACAAGGTGGCCAAGACCACCGACGTCGTGAACGAGGGCGACACCGTGAAGGTGAAGTTCCTCGGCTTCGACGACCGCGGCAAGACCAAGCTGTCCATGAAGGTGGTCGACCAGGAGACGGGCGAGGACCTCACCGACAAGATCAACGCCGAGCGCGCCGCGCGCGGCGAGGGTCCGGAAGAGGATCGCGCCCCCCGCGAACGTCGCGAGGGCGAAGGCGACCGGGGCGGCCGCGAGCGCGGCCGCAGCCGCGGCCCGCGCCGCGAGCGCCCGGAAGGCTCGTCGGAAGACTGATCCGCGGCCTGAAGGCCGAACGATGAAGGGCGGCTCGGGAAACCGGGCCGCCCTTTTTCGTGGAAGAATGGAGCGGCTGCCCGTCTTCCCCGGCGCGCCCGGTCCAAGCGCTGTCAAGGATGGCCCGAAGGGCCACAAGCTCCGCTTGCGCGAGCGAAGCGTCCTTGACAGCGTTTGGACCCAAGGGCGCTGGAGTTCCACCATGAGTTCGATGACGCACTCTGGCGCACGTTGGGCGTTCACCTCACAATGAGCCCGACAAAGCCCCACACCACCCGCCCCCTCGCCGCCGGCGAGGTCGCCATGGCGCGCGAGGTGTTCGGCGACGCCCTGCGCTACGACACGGTGCGGATCTGGGCCCAGCCGCTGCGCCGGTTCGACCGGGCCTTCGTGGCCGGGCGATGGTTCGGGCGGGACTGGATCGTCTGGCCGGCGGCGTCCCTGCTGCCCGACTACAGCGCTCCGGAGGTTCCCCTGCGCCAGGCGTCGGTGCTCATCCACGAACTCGTGCACGTGTGGCAGGCGCAGCAGGGGCTGAACCTGCTGTGGGCCAAGCTGAAGGCCGGGGACGGCCCGGCCGCCTACGCCTACGAGCTGCGCGACGACACGCTGTGGGAGCGGCTCAACCTCGAGCAGCAGGCCATGGCCGTGGAGGACGAGTTCCGCCGCCGCCGCTCCGGCGAGGTCGAGCTCGCCGCGGCGGCCTCGGCGCTGTACCGCCGCATCTCGCCGTTCGAACGCGCCTGACCGGCGCACCAGGACCTGTTCCGGCCCGCCATGCAGGCGTACGGCGCCCTTGTTCCTGTCCGCCCTGCGAAGCTGCTACATCACTGATGTTTGAGGTGAAACACGACAGGTGCGGTCGCAGCACCGGCCTCAGTGCCCCTTGTGCGCCCCGTGGTCGCCGCCCGGATCGGCCACGACCCTGAAGGTCTGCTTCACCGTTCCCGCCTTGCGGAAGCGCAGGCTGATCTCGACGCTCTGGCCCGCCTTCAGCGGCGCCTTGACGCCCAGGATCATCAGGTGCGCCCCGCCGGGCTTCAGCGCCAGCTGGCCGCCCGCGGCGACGGTCAGGGCGTCGGCCTTCTCCATCTTCATGATGCCGCCGCGGGTGGTCATCAGGTGCAGCTGCACCTCGCGGGCGCAGGTGCAGGACGCGCCCACCAGGGCGTCGGCTGCGGCGCCGGCGTTGTGGATGGTCAGGTAGCCGGCGGTATTCGGGTTCACGCCCAGGCTGGCGCGCACCCGCGCGTCCATCAGGTGCAGGCTCCCGGCCTCGGCCGCCAGGGCCGGGACGGGCGCGGCGGCCAGGGCCAGGGAGAGGAGGGCGGCGACGGCGGGGCGACGGTTCATGGCTCTGTACTTGTCCGGCGGACTCAGGCGCCCGGGCGCCAGAAGCCGACGAGACGCTTGGTTTCCTCGATGACCGGCTCGGCGATCTCGCGGGCGCGCTCGGCGCCGGCCTCTAGCACCCGGTCCACCTCGGCGGGATCGTTCATCAGCCTGCGCATTTCGGCGGTAATGGGGCTGAGCGACTGCACCGCCAGCTCCGCCAGGGCAGGCTTGAAGGTCCCGAAGCCCTTGCCGCCGAACTCGGCCATGACGGCCTCGCGGGTGGTCCCGGCGAGCGCCGCGTAGATGGCCACCAGGTTGCGGGCCTCGGGCCGCTCGGCCAGGCCCTCCAGCGTCTCGGACAGGGGCTCGGGGTCGGTCTTGGCCTTGCGGATCTTGGCGGCGATGGCGTCCGCGTCGTCCATCAGGTTGATGCGGGACAGGTCCGAGGGGTCAGACTTGGACATCTTGGCCATGCCGTCGCGAAGCGACATGACCCGCGTGGCGGGGCCCTCGATCACCGGCTCGGTCAGGGGGAAGAAGCCCGGCGCGTCGAAGTCGTTGTTGAACTTCTGGGCGATGTCGCGGGTCAGCTCCAGGTGCTGCTTCTGGTCCTCGCCCACCGGCACGTGGGTGGCCTTGTAGAGCAGGATATCGGCCGCCTGGAGCACCGGATAGGTGTAGAGGCCCACCGACGAGCGCTCCTTGTGCTTGCCCGACTTCTCCTTGAACTGGGTCATGCGGTCGAGCCAGCCGAGGCGGGCGACGCAGTTGAAGATCCAGGCCAGTTCGGCGTGGGCCGGCACCGCCGACTGCGGGAAGATGGTGGCCTTCTTCGGGTCCAGGCCCGACGCCAGGTAGGCGGCGGCGATCTCGCGCGTCTGGGCCGCCAGCACGGCCGGGTCCTGCCACACGGTGACAGCGTGCATGTCGGCGACGAACAGGAACGGGCCCTCGTCCTGCATGGCGACGAAGCGCTTGAGGGCGCCGAGGTAGTTGCCGAGGTGCAGCGAGCCGGAGGCCTGGATGCCGGACAGGATGCGTTTGGGGCCGGCGTAGGCGGCGGGGGTCTGATCGGTCATGGGATGTGTCGTCTTCGGAATGGAGGCGGGTCGAGGCGCAGCCGGCGGCCGGCCCGCCCGGAATGGGGGCTCAGTCGGTCAGGCGGAGCGGCGCCATCGGCGCGCGGCGTACGGGTCCGAAGAGGTCATGGGGTTTCGTTAGCTCCCCAACGTGAGGGCGGCAAGGGCGGTGCAATTCCCGTCCGCGCCCCCGTCCTCCTGTGTTTCCCTGGAGACACGGGCAGGCATTCGTCTCTCACCGCCGGAGCAGCTGAGGAGGCCGCTGGCCCGTCCCATTGCGCTCGTCGGTCGGAGCCGGCGCCCAATCAATCCAGCGGCATCGCCGGCCCGGCTCCGCCGTCCTCGCCCTTGGCCGCCGGCTGCCGCCGCAGGGCGCGCCGGATCTCGCCCGGCGTCACCGCCCGAACCGCGAACAGCAGGACGCCGTACAGCGCTGCGCCGAGCGCGCAGACCACCAGCAGCGCCAGCAGCTTGGCCTCGTCGCCGATAAAGCCGAACACGGGTTCGTAGTAGGCCCGGCCCCAGGAGGCGGCGGCGAGGAAGGCGGCCATGGCGGCCGTGGCGACGCCGATCCGCACCAGCCGGTTCGCGGCGTGGCCCGACAGGGTCCACGTCTTCCGCCGCGCCAGGCTGAAGGCCATCAGCAGGACGTTGGACCAGGCCGCCACGCTGGTGGCGATAGCCAGGCCCGGCACGCCGATCAGGTGGAACAGGGCGATGCCCAGCACCAGGTTGATCGCCACCGAGACGAGGGCGAACTTCATCGGCGTGCGC